>NZ_JSZM01000017.1:0-209517 GCF_000801965.1 Lysinibacillus sp. A1 | reverse complement strand
ATAGGGAGCATATCAAAATTTTGTCTATGGTCTTTTTTTACTTCTAGCCACGGCCATTTTTAGTATAGCTCTTCTTCTCTTTTCCATACACCATAATGACCATACAAGCAGATTTATTGTTGCAGCTTCTTTTCCCTTTAATGCGCTACTTTAAACAACTCTCAGTTAGTGATAACAACCAGCTTACCTCCATAATAAGCATATGCATTACTAATCAACGATTTAGTTCCCTCGTCTCATTTATATGACTCCCTTATCAACTATCAACTTCAACCACCGTCTCATAGCTTCCTGCCATGCTCAAAGTCGAAATTCTAGGTTGAATGAAATGAGTGCAGTTCGACCTAAATCCGCCGTAGTGAAAATCAAAAAAAGACTAAAGACAAACTCAACTTTTTTGAGTGTGTCTTTAGTCTTTAGTATGTAACAAAGCTCTATTTACTAAAGCTTCGTACAAAATTCAACAATGGTTTGTAGTTTTTACCGGCAAGCCCGATAATTTCTACAAATATTTCAATGGCTGTTAGGATGACTGCGACAAGTAAAATTGCTCCCCATACTTTTGCCATTGAGAAAATTATAGCCGCTAGCCCAAACATCACGGCAATTCCATAAATAAGAAGTACCGTTTGACGATGTGTGAAGCCCATATCCAGTAATCGATGGTGTAAGTGGGATTTATCTGGATCAGACCATTTCTTCTTCATACGGACACGACGAACAATTGCAAAGAAAGTATCAGAAATCGGTACACCAAGAATAATAATTGGGATGATTAAAGAAACGAACGTAACATTTTTAAAACCAAGTAGCGCTAGCACAGAAATCATAAATCCAAGGAATAGTGCTCCTGTATCACCCATAAAGATTTTGGCTGGGTGGAAGTTATAAAATAAAAAGCCTAGTGAAGCTACAGCTAAAATGGCTGCTATCGCTAAAACAAACATATTACTCATAATAAATGCCATGACTGCTAATGTAATCAGCGCTATCGTGGAAACACCCGCCGCTAGACCATCTAAGCCATCAATTAAGTTTACTGCATTAGTTATCCCGACAATCCAAATGATTGTTAATGGAATACTTAATAAACCAAAATCTAATGTTCCTAAAAACGGTAAGTTTACCATATCGATTTGAATGCCACCTACAAAAACAATAATGAGTGCAGCTCCTAGCTGACCGACCATTTTTGCTTTAGCAGAAATCTCACGCATATCATCAACAACGCCTGTTGCAACTATAATACAAGCCCCAATAATAATCGCTATTAAATAATCGCTATTGCCATTTTTAGTATGAATTAAATACGAATATAAAATCGTTACACCAATTATAAATGCAAGGAAAATAGCCAAACCACCAAGTCTTGGCATAATTCGTGCATGTACTTTTCGATAGTTTGGTGCATCCACTGCACCTATTCTAAACGCTAAACGTTTCACTAATGGAGTTAACAAAATGGATGCAACGAATGCTGCTATTAAAGACACGTAAATCATGTCTCTCCTCCTCAAAAAAATAATCTACATTGAAATCCAAATTGATTATAGCACGAACAAGCATTGAAATATACTTTTTCTAAACATTTTCCACGATTTCACAAATATTTTGTACATTTTAGCATTAATAGATTCCTATATAGTCAATTGTAGTCACCATAAGTAAAATTTGATAGAATAATGGTGTGTCTAGCATTTAGACAACATTAAAGGAGCGTATATTTCATGTTCTCAATTTTCAAAAGTAACAAAGAGCAAACGAGTGCTCGTCAATTAAAACGCTACTACAAAATAGTAGATCAAATTAATAATCTTGAAGAAAAGTATGTTGATAAGTCAGATGCTGAATTACGAGAAATGACTTTTATTTTCAAAAATCAATTAGAACAAGGTGAGCCTATTACATCGATCATCCCAGACGCATTTGCTGTTGTACGCGAAGCCTCAAAGCGTGTATTAGGAATGCGTCATTTTGATGTGCAGCTTATCGGTGGTCTAGTGTTAACAGAAGGTAATATTGCTGAAATGCCTACAGGTGAAGGTAAAACATTAGTTGCATCTCTTCCCTCTTATGTACGTGCATTAGAAGGTAAAGGCGTGCATGTCATTACTGTCAATGATTACCTTGCAAAACGTGACTTTGAGCTTGTTGGTCAAATCCATCGTTTCCTTGGCCTAACTGTTGGTTTAAATATTCCGATGATGGAAGCTGCTGAGAAAAAAGAAGCCTATAATGCAGATATTACATATGGTGTTGGTACTGAATTTGGTTTCGACTATTTACGAGATAATATGTCCTATAGCTTAGCAGATAAAGTACAGCGTCCCTATCATTTCGCCATTATTGATGAAGTGGATAGTGTATTAATCGATGAAGCTAAAACACCACTAATTATCGCTGGTAAAATGCCTTCAAATGATGAATTACATCGCATCGCTGCTATGTTAGCTAAACGTTTCAAAAAAGATGAAGATTATGATTTCGATGATGAAACAAAAGCTACTTCCCTAACAGATAAAGGTATTGAAAAGATTGAGGCTGCTTTCAATGTTGAAAATCTGTATGATTTAGAACATCAAACACTTTTCCATTATGTCATCCAAGCGGTACGAGCTCATGTCATGTTTAAACGTGATGTAGATTACATTGTCAAAGATGATAAAATCGAGCTTGTCGATATGTTTACTGGCCGTATTTTAGAAGGTCGTTCACTTTCTGACGGTTTACATCAAGCAATTGAAGCCAAAGAAGGCGTCACGATTACGGATGAAAATAAATCACAAGCACAGATTACAATTCAGAACTATTTCCGTATGTATCCGAAGCTTTCTGGGATGACGGGTACAGCGAAAACACAGGAAAAAGAAATTCGAGAAGTATATGGCATGGAAGTTATACAAATTCCAACAAATCGTCCACGTCAACGTGTCGATCAGCCTGATATTATTTTTAGCACACAAGAGGCAAAATATAAGTATGTGGCAGCTGAAACTAAAAAGCGCCACGATAAAGGTCAGCCTATTTTAATTGGTACAACATCCATCTTACAGTCTGAAACAGTGGCAGACTACCTGAAAAAAGAAAAATTATCATTCCAATTACTGAATGCCAAAACCGTTGAGCAAGAGGTTGAGCTTATTTCACAGGCAGGTCAAAAAGGTCGTATTACTGTAGCGACAAATATGGCTGGCCGAGGTACGGATATCGTGCTAGGCGACGATGTTCACGAACTTGGTGGTTTATATGTCATTGGTACCGAAAAGCATGAAAGTCGCCGTGTAGATAATCAGCTTCGTGGCCGTTCTGGTCGTCAAGGTGACATAGGCGAAAGCTGCTTCATTCTCTCTATTGAAGATGATATGTTCCGACGCTACGCAAAAGAAGAAGTTGAAAAATTCTCTGCCAAAATGGTCGTTGATGAACAAGGCATTATTCAAAATAAAGAGGTTCAAGAGCTAATAGACCGTACACAGCGCATAGTCGAAGGATCTCAATATGGCATGCGTGAGTATAACCTAAAGTTAGACGATGTTATTAATGATCAACGTACTGTACTTTACGGACTACGAGACAAAATTTTAGCTGGTGGAGACTTAATGGGCGAGCTGAAAAAAATGCTCCATGAAACAATTGATTTCGCTGTGCTAGACGCTGCACCGGAGGATGTATCCACAATGGAATGGGATTATGATCGAATGGAGCATGCGCTTAACTCCCTATTTATCACACCTGTTACAATCGATCGCGAGGTAGGTAAAGTAAAACAAATTTTAGCTGATATTCAGCCTTCTGAACAAGAGCTACTCGATCATATGGAGAAATTTGCGGAAAATGAAAGAGTCATAGAGGTTCTGCCACAAATTATGCTTAGCTATATCGATAGTGGCTGGGTAAGACATTTAGAGGCAATGACCCATTTAAAAGAAGGGATCGGCTTACGTCATTATCAGCAAGAAGACCCAATGCGAATTTACCAACGAGAAGGACTTGAGTTATTCGGTAAAAATTTCCAAGAACTACGTCGTTCTATTATAATAGAAATTACAGGCTTCATGAAAACAGTTGAGGCACAACAGGAGGAACAATAATGGGTTTATTTTCATTTTTTAAAAAATCGGACAAGGTAGGTCAAGAAAATACGATTGACTCTAAAGACCTGCTAGGAAATGCTACAGCAAAGAAAGGTGATAACCGTGATGTTGTAACAAAACTGTCCTTTCATCCAGAATGGGATGTGCCACAGGAGCAAAAATATATCTTTAACTTCCTTGCTAATGAGCTAGAACCATTGAAACCGAATCAATTATCACTATCTTCTATTAGTATTGAAGAGGCTCGTGCTGGCAAATGGCTCGTTCGTGCATTTTTCCGCTCTTCCTTACCACAAGCAATTGAGCTAGGTGAAATTGAACTTTTCATTTTAGATAAAGATGAAGAGCTTATAGCATCTAAAAAATTCGATTTTAAAGCATTAGGAACAATTCCAGCAGAAAGTGCTCGTCCATGGGTATTTGAATTCGAAAAATCTACCATTAAAGTAGACGAAGTTCCTGAAGATGGCTGGAAAATTGCCTTTAACCTTGTATCTCTTCGTGGTCACCAATTAGAGCTTGACCCATCATGGGAAAAGCAATTACCAGCAGCTCAAAAAGAAGAGCTTGAGAAAATCGTTAAAACATTACCAGAGCTAGGTGAGACTGAGGTAAACTTTACAGGCTTACAGGCAAAACTAGCTGACAACGGTAATCTAAACGTATCCATCTTTATCCGCAATGGTCACAATAAAGCGATCAATCTAGAGCAATTACCTTTAGAAATTATTGATTCAACAGGTAAGCAAATTGCAAAGGGTTCTTTTAAAATGGATCCAATTTTAACTGTTCAACCGAACTCAACAAAGCCGTGGACATTTATCTTCCCAGCAAATCTTGTTGACGCAGAAGATGCTGATCTTTCTCGTTGGACAGCACGTGTAACACAATAACAAAAAGCCCCTCTCTCTAAAAAGAGGGGCTTTTCAATTATTCACTAAACAAGCGATTTCCGCCTTAGCAGAAATCGCTTGTTTTTATTTCACACTATCAAACCGTTTATAGGCTACTAGTTTAGAAGACCAGTATGGATACGTAACATCTGATATTTCAACGCCATCAGTACCCGCATGGACAAATTTATTATCACCAAGATAAATTCCCATATGAGAAATGCCTTCTTTATACGTGTTCTCAAAGAATACTAGATCGCCAGGCACTGGATTTTGTACAGATGTTGTATTGCCATTAAAATACCCTTCACTACTTGCTCTGCCTATTTTTAAACCGCCCTGATTAAAGGCATAGAAAATAAAGCCACTGCAGTCAAGGCCAACCGGAGTATTTCCTCCATATAAATATGGTGTACCTACCAATGTATGGGCTACTTCTACTGTTTTCTTATAAATAGCTTGTCCATTAGTTGTAGGATCATTTGATGTTACCTTTGATGGTGTACCCGCATCTGATGTCCCATTATTATGTATCGAATCGCCCTCGGGAATGACTGCGCCTGGAGACATTTTTAACACTTGTCCAATGTAAATTGTGTCTTTCTCAAGCTTATTCCAATTCATAATATCCTTAATTGTCACATTATATTGCTTAGCAATTTTCGATAATGTGTCACCTTTCGCTACCGTATGAGAAGTAGTTGTTGGCTTTGAGGATGTTGATGGGATTGAAGGCTTTTTACTATCACTCGTTGATTGCTTTTGAATGTCAAGCTGTTGAGCTACATAAATCGTATCTTTCGATAGATTATTCCATTTCATAATATCAGCAATCGTTACTTGATGATTTTGGGCGATTTTAGATAATGTATCGCCTTTTTGTACAGTATATGTTGCAGCCTCTGCAGTTTGTAGAGTTAAAAATGAAGTGGCTAAAGTGCTTAAAACAAGAATTCTCCATTTTTTTGTTTTTTGCATACCAAAGTGCCTCCGTTCGTGCTAGAATATTTCCTTGTGTGTCTATCATACTAGATAATTATAGTATGAAAAATCGGAAATACTGACTATTTTTCAAACATTTTATCAAACTTATAGAAAACGACGAAATCCGACTATATTACAATAATATATTCATTGCAAGATTTTGGTTCCTATGATAACATACACATCTGTATTTAAAATTTTTAGAAAGTTTTAGCTTTTCAATCTTAAAGGAGTTTTTATACTTATGAAAAACATCATGCATTTCATCAAAGGAAATTTAGCAGTAGGATTACTACTATTTGCCTTATTCTTGGGTGCTGGGAATATTATTTTTCCACCGTTATTAGGTCAGCAGGCAGGTGAAAATATCACAGTAGCTATGATTGGTTTCCTTATAACAGGTGTCGGTTTACCACTATTAGCTATCGTAGCTGTCGCCAAAGCAGGAGGCGATTTACAACTGCTCGCCAATCGTGTTAGTCCCGCTTTTGGTATACTCTTTACCTCTATTGTCTATCTAGCAATTGGACCATTCTTTGCCGTACCACGAACTGGATCAGTGTCCTATGAAATTGGCATTGCCCCTTTCCTTCCAGAAGTTATGAAGGACCATTGGGCACCGCTTTTCATTACATCTATTTTGTTTTTTACCTTAATTCTTTATTTATCCATTAACCCTTCGAAGCTTGTCGATCGTGTAGGAAAAATATTAACCCCTGCCCTGCTTCTTGTCATTTTATTGCTAGCAGTCAAAAGCTTTATTTCTCCAATGGGGGAGCCAGGGGAAGCAGCAGGAAACTATATTAGCTCCCCATTTGCTGAAGGATTTGTACAAGGTTACTTAACAATGGATGTTCTGAGCGCACTTGTTTTCGGTATCGTTATTTTACAAGCATTACGCGATATGGGAATGAAGGATAAAAAAAAGCAAGTGAATACAACTATATTTGCTGGTGTTGTTGCAGCCATTGGTTTATCTTTTGTCTATATCTCACTTGGTCATATCGGTAATACAAGTATTACTGCCATTGGTACTTCTGCTAATGGTGGAGATATTATTGCAAAATCAGCTGAAGTACTTTTTGGAAGTCTAGGAAGTATTATTTTGTCTGCGACTATTTTACTAGCTTGTATTTCAACAGCTGTTGGTTTACTAACTGCCAATGCACAATTTTTCCATAAGTTATTCCCAAAAATATCCTACAAAACATTCTTAATCGTATTTACTATTTTTAGTACTGCTATTACGAATGTGGGACTTTCAACAATTATTAATGCCTCTCTGCCTGTGCTGTTAATCATCTATCCAATAGCAATGGTATTGATGGTACTATCATTAGCGGATCATTTCTTTAAAGGTGGACAAATTGTTTACATTTTAGCGTTAATCCCTACTTTCCTTGTCAGCCTATATGATGGCTTAAAACAAATGAAGGTTGAAATCACTTCCTATGAAAATATTCTTCAAGCATTGCCATTGTATGACCAAAACTTAGGTTGGCTTGTACCTGCCATTGTCGGCGCATTCATCGGTTTTATTATTCACAAGCTTAAGAATAACCAAGCCTCAGCCTAATGGACATGACATCTTCAACGAGAATCTGCTTGCTATACAAGGCTAGCAGATTCTTTTTCTATTATTAAATTCATCCACTATTTCTATCGTTCATGTATAATAAAAACTAGATACTCAACTGTAAAATGTATCCATCCACTATCTAGAAGGACTATGCATTCCTACTTTGAGTGCTAGAAAAGAGGTGTCCAATGAAAAAATTAATATGGTCATTCGTATTTATACTAGGCTTCTTTCTCCTACCGGTAACGTCTTCTCAGGCATCTAGTCAGGATCAATCGTTAGTAAGAGAAATAAAGGAAATAATTCAGAATACGTATGTAGGGACGATCAATGGAAACTTAGAAAAGGCCACATCCATCGCAGAAATTATTGATATGCTAGATCCTTACTCCACCTATTTTACAAAACAAGAATTCGAGGATTATATGAATAGCATCAATCTATCGACCATCGGCATAGGTGTTGTTATTGAAGAACACGAGGATGGTATTCATATTTTACAAGTAATTGAAGGCAGTGGAGCATTTGATGCAGGTTTACAGGCTGGAGATATCATCATTGCTGTAAATGATGAATCTATTATTGGCCGTTCCACACAGGAAACCTCTTCTCTCTTAACGGGGCATGAAGGTAGTCAGGTGAAAGTGACACTTAAACGTAAGAATGAAACGACGACTACGAAAACCATTACACGAAAAAAATTCACATTACCAAATGTACAATCTGAATTATTGTTTGGACATGTTGGCTATATTTCACTTGCTTCATTTTCAGAAGATGGTGCTCAGCTTGTCAAAAAAGCGCTGATTGACTTAAAAAAGCGCGGTGCCAAATCGTTTATCTTAGATTTACAAAATAATGGTGGCGGTTATGTTACAACAGCGGAAGAACTTACAGGGCTATTTCCATCAGCAAAAATTGCTTATCTATTAGAGGAAGCACATGCCTCTTATTCAATACCAGCTGTTAAGCAAAATACTAAATTTCCAGTTAATACACGTATTTTAGTCAATCGTTATAGCGCTAGTGCCTCTGAAATGCTTTCTGCATCACTAAAAGATCAGAAGTCCGCTATTTTATACGGTGAAACAACTTACGGAAAAGGTGCTATGCAAGGGTTTTATATGCTCCATGATGGAAGTTACTTAAAATTAACTGTAGGCAAATTTACAGGACCTGCGCAGCAGACTATTCATGAAGTAGGTGTCAAGCCTAATATTCAAACAACATCAGCTCCTATTTTCCAGGCACATTTTGATGCCATTAAGGAGCAATATCCTAAATATAAAAAGCTTTTAAATGGGAAAGCTGCCATTCAAACAGAAAAATTAACGGTGAAACTACCATCAACACTTATTTCACAAGTTGATAAGGGGCATACTCAGCTTATTGCTTTAGGATCAGACGAAGTAGTAGCAACTACTAAAATCGAAGGGCAAACATTAATTGTTACCCCAACAAGTCCTTTATCGATCAATCAGGAATATATGCTACTCATTCATCCGAATAAGCAAAGCAAAGTACAAAAAGGTTATTATCAGCATATTAAGTTTGAAAATTAAGAAAAATCATCTCATCGATCTACATTACGATTGATGAGATGATTTTTGTTTTATTTCTTCGGTTTTCCAAAAATATAATTGT
The DNA here is from genome assembly GCF_000801965.1 of Lysinibacillus sp. A1. Lineage (NCBI taxonomy): Bacteria > Bacillati > Bacillota > Bacilli > Caryophanales > Bacillaceae > Lysinibacillus > Lysinibacillus sp. A1. The sequence goes on along the minus strand of NZ_JSZM01000017.1, from coordinate 200,323 downwards.
ACAATATCGTTCGCTAGTTCGGCAGGCAATCTTTTTTGCTCTAGTAGATTGGTTAATATCAGTCTCTCCATCGATCCAACTAAAGAATCTATTAAAATTTTAATATCCACACGATAACGTTGTAGGTCCTTGTCACAATCATGAAGATAAATAAGATGGATCAATTGTTGCGTTAACTGAGATTTTACTAAAAAAGCCTGCTTAGATTCTATAAAGCCAATTTTTGATAGCTTTGGATTTTCGATTATATAGAAAAATAAATTTGACAGTTTTTGTTCTAAAATCGAAATAAATGCTTCTAATCCATTCACCACACTATCAGAGGATTTACTATTCATCACTTCAAAAAAACCATTCTGAAATTGTATATTCAAATCATTATAAAGCGCATCCTTGCTTTTAAAGTATAAATAAAATGTAGGCTGTGTTACATTAGCAGCCTTCACAATATCACTAATTTTTGTATGGTGATATCCTTTATCTGAAAATAGCTCTATCGCTTTTTCAAGTAATAGTTGTTTGCTTCGTTCCCCATTCGAATTAAATTTTCTACCCCTTGCCATACTTTCCACCTTATCTTAGTTTATAGTCGCCCTAATTCCTTAGCATCATTAATAGACACACTATTCTTAATCAAAAGTAACTAAATTTCCATAACAAGTAAATATTTTATTCATGTTTATACTCCATTGTATTATAATACACCTTCTAAATATTTACTATAAATGATAGATTTATGATCACACTAAAAAAGTGTATATTTTATAACTAATTACCAAAAAACTACAAATACTCACTCTATAAAGTTATTTCAATATATTTTCAAAGGAGGCATTCCACTTGTTTCTTTTCTCTTTTAGATTGCTCTAAACATACACTCCATCATCCAATAACTTGCTAAAATTATATTAAAAAACTCCTTTTACTTCTGTTTTAAGACAAAAATTTTAACATAAAACAAAACTACTATTTTGAAAAGTCCTTTTTTTTGAAAAAATATTTTTTATGACTATTTCAAAATTTGAAAAGTCAATCGTGCCAATAGTTTCCCCCCTCAGTCTTCCGCGCAAAAAATTTTTTTCTAAAAATCATACCATTTTCCTTTTCGAAAAAAGTGTTATAATCGCCAAGAATTTAAAATTTTCAATTTTGGAGGCATATAAATGGTACTACGTGATTTTTTCATTTACTTATCAGAGAACAAAATATTAAATAGCGCTGCACAAAAATATGGTCTAAAGATGGGTGCTCAAAGTGTTGTGGCAGGCACTAGCTTACCAGAAGTTGTGCAATCTATTAGAGAATTAAACAAAGCTAATATTTCTTGTACAGTCGACAATCTGGGAGAGTTCGTTTATGAGAAATCAGAGGCGACTGCTGCAAAAAATAATATTTTAGCTGTTGTTCAAGCTATTCACGATGAGCAACTAGATGCTCATATTTCACTTAAACCTTCCCAATTAGGTTTAGACATTGATTACGCATTTTGCTATGAAAACTTAAAAGAAATCGTAGAGCTTGCCCATCAATACAATATTTTCGTGAACTTCGATATGGAAAATTACGAGCGTTTACACAGCTCTTTTGAATTACTAGAGGAATTACACAAAGAATTTGATAATGTGGGGACAGTTATTCAAGCTTACTTCTTCGAGTCAGAAGAAAATATTGAAAAGTACAAAAACTTCCGTTTACGTATTGTAAAAGGTGCCTACAAAGAACCAGAAAGTGTAGCCTACCAATCAAAAGGTGATATCGACCGTAACTATCTGAAGCTCATTGAACATCATTTACTACATGGTAAATTTACTTCTATCGCTACACATGATCATAATGTGATTAATCATGTGAAGCAATTCGTAAAACAACATAACGTTCCAAACGAAAAATTTGAATTCCAAATGCTATATGGTTTCCGTAAAGAAATGCAGTTAGATCTTGCACGTGAAGGCTATAATTTCTGCACATACCTACCATTTGGTAACGACTGGTACGGTTACTTTATGCGCCGTTTAGCAGAACGCCCACAAAATGTAGCACTTGTGACAAAGCAAGTGTTTAACAAAAAAACAAACCTAGCAATTGGCTTAGGCGCAGCAGCATTCGCCCTTGGTCGCCTTTCAAAAAAAGGAAAATAATAGTTGAGGCTAGTGAATACCCAGTAATTTGATAGTGCTCTCCATCAGTTTTGGTATTGTATCTGTCACTTTACCCAAGCTATCCAAAAAAGCGAAAACATTGTTAATCAATGTTTTCGCTTTTTTTATTGAGCCTATAGTTTTTTACGCGATATTGTAAACTTTGTCGACGTATTCCTAATGCAGCTGCGGTTTTAGAAATATTACCTTGGTGAAAATCTAGAGCCTTCGAAATATAATATTCCTCCACCTCTTTCATGTAGACATCTAATGGTCGAATATCTTGTTGATTTTTAATGACAAACAAATCACTTGTTGATACTTCATTTTCAGCTTCCTCACAGGTGCTTTGGATTTTCCATTTAAAATGAACTGGTAGCATATGGGATTCAACGATAGTTTCGTTGGTAATTAGCGAGGTGATCTCATCCAGTAGTACTTCTAATTCCTTTAAATTTCCTGGCCAATCATATTTCAAAAACGTCTCTTGCACTTCTTCCGAAAGACCTTGGATTGTTGAGCCAAAGCTCTCCCGATGTCTTTTAAAGTAATCATCAATAAATGGCATCATATCTTCTTTTCTTTCACGTAAAGGTGGTACATAAATCGTGATTCCAGAAAATAAGCGGTAAAGTTTTTTAGACAGCTCCTGCTTTTGAATTAAATCTATAGGGTCTTTGCCAACACTAGCAATTAAAACATGCTGATGATTTGGATGATTGTTGAAAAGCTCGACAATCTTTTCTTGGGCTTCGAGTGATAAATATTCGATGCGTTCAGCAAAAAAAGTAATTCTCTCTTTTTCAACAATGTATTTTTCAAATTGATTCAACACTGTTTGCTCATCTCGGCGGCAAATTAGAGCGATAAACATATCATTTTGCACCTTTAGATCATGATGAATACCCTCAGCAACCATATCGATACCGGTGCCTGATTCCCCAATTAACACAACAGGCATTCTGCTCAATGCAACAATTTTTGCCTTTTCGATGACATCCTTCATGACTGCGGAAACAGCCGTAATAATATCAAATGTTAGCGGTGCACCATATCTCCTTAATGGCTGATACATCATATATTCAAGCTGCGTAATATCTCGCGCGAATTCCACAGCCCCTATTAACACACCCTCATAGTGCAACGGATAAATATTGCTTATGTAGGTCACTTCTTGATTTTTTTTATTCCAATACGTTTTTTTGACGTGTAGAACTGGCGTTTCAGAACTTAGGACTTTAAAGATATCGCTCTTTTCGATTTCGAAATCAATGATTTCTATCGCTCGCCTCTCCTCATATTCGTCCTCATTTACGCCCTCCAGTTCTCGCATTTTTTTATTGTATATGAGCAACTTGCCTTCAGTATCGACAACGCAAATTCCCATATCACCTTTTTCGATGACGTATTTATAAATACTTAGTAGTACATTATTATCCATCTTGTCCTCCTGTATTCCATTAAGCTTATTCTAACACCAATACGAAAAACAGATGCAAAAATTAAAAAAGTTTTAAAATTTGAGTTGATTAATGCCAAATTATATTGCATTATATAATTAACAAAATCTTTAAAGGTGCATAATCATTTGGCACCCTTTATCCAGGGGAGGAAACAGATATGATTCCATACAAACACGAACCATTCACAGATTTTTCACAAGAGGCAAACTACAATGCTTATGTAGAAGCTATAAAAAAAGTTGAAGGTTATTTAGGTCAAGACTACCCACTTATTATCGGTGGTGAGCGTATTACAACTGAAGATAAAATCGTTTCGTATAACCCTGCAAAGAAAACAGAAGTTATTGGCCGTGTGTCAAAAGCGAGCAAAGATTTAGCTGAAAAAGCGATGCAAGCAGCAGATGAAACATTCAAAACTTGGAAAAAAGTTGATCCAGCTATTCGTGCTGATGTTCTTTTCAAAGCAGCCGCTATTATTCGTCGTCGTAAACACGAATTCTCAGCATTATTAACAAAAGAAGCAGGGAAACCATGGGCAGAGGCTGATGCAGACACAGCAGAAGCAATCGATTTCTTAGAATACTATGGTCGCCAAATGCTACGTATTAAAAACGGTCAACCAGTAGAAAGCCGTCCAGGTGAATACAACCGTTATGACTATATTCCACTAGGAATTGGTATCGTCATCTCACCTTGGAACTTCCCATTTGCGATCATGGCTGGTACAACAGTAGCTGCTTTAGTAACAGGTAATACAGTATTACTAAAACCAGCTTCTACAACACCAGTAGTGGCATATAAATTTATCGAAGTATTAGAAGAAGCAGGTCTTCCAGCAGGAGCTGTTAACTTTGTACCAGGTTCTGGTGCTGAAGTGGGCGATTATTTAGTTGATCATCCAAAAACTCGTTTCATCAGCTTCACAGGATCACGTGATGTTGGCTTACGTATTAACCAACGTGCCTCTGTCCTAAATGATGGTCAAATTTGGATCAAACGCGTAATCGCTGAAATGGGCGGTAAAGATACAATCGTTGTCGATAAAGAAGCAGATCTTGAATTAGCTGCACAATCGATCGTGAAATCAGCATTTGGTTTCTCTGGTCAAAAATGTTCAGCATGTTCTCGTGCTGTCATCGTAGAAGATGTGTATGACCAAGTGGTGAACCGTGTAGAAGAGTTAACAAATGCTTTAACAGTTGGAGATCCAACAGATTTCAGCAACTTCATGGCAACGGTTATTGACCAAGCCGCATTCAATAAAATTACGGAATACATCGAAATCGGTAAAGGCGAAGGTCGTCTAGTAGCTGGTGGTACAGCGGACGATTCAGTAGGTTATTTCGTACAACCAACTGTATTCGCTGACGTAGAGCCTTCTGCACGTATTATGAAAGAAGAAATCTTCGGACCAGTAGTGGCGATCGCAAAAGCAAAAGATTTCGATCAAGCGATTGAAATTGCTAACGATACAGAATACGGCTTAACAGGTGCTGTCATTACGACAAACCGCGTAAACTTAGAAAAAGCACGTGAAGAATTCCATGTTGGAAACCTTTACTTCAACCGTGGCTGTACAGGTGCGATTGTTGGCTACCAACCATTCGGTGGTTTCAACATGTCAGGTACAGACTCAAAAGCTGGTGGCCCGGACTACCTACAACTTCACATGCAAGCAAAAACAACTTCAGAAATGCTATAATATTTCCCATCATAAATGCCGTACATAGTTTCTTATGTACGGCATTTTTTTATCGTTTATCTCAAACGTCTATATAATAGAAGAAACTCATGTGAATATTGATTCACCTCCCTCATAGATTCCTCTTTTACTTTCTCTACATGAGCCAAAAGGATACTTTTCTCCTATAATACTCTGGTATATTTTATGGTATTTCTAACATTTGACCCTTAACTTGATTGTGTAACTTTGTTAAAATGATATCAGTTTAGGAGGGTAAAACTATGAAAAAACTATCAATTTTTATGTTACTCATGATGCTTGTTAGCGTAATCATTTCGCAACCTCAAAAGGCCTATGCTGATGAGCTATCAGGACATATGCATGAAAGTGGTATGCGTTATTTGATTTCCAAAGGAGCCTTGCTGAAAGATGCTACTGGCAGCTATCGTCCGAATGATACTGTTACACGCGGTGAATTCGCCACATACATAGCAAAGGCTTTAAACTTAGAGACAAAGGATAATAGTACGTTTACAGATGTCTCTGACACATATTTATTTGCCAATGAAATCAAGCTTGCCGCTACTGCTGGCATAATTACTGGCTACACAGATGGCACATTTAAGCCAGATGCACGTATTTCAAGAGAGCACATGGCCGTTATGTTAATTAGAGCGGTTGATTATTTAAAAATTCCAAAAGGTACTTCCTCTATTACATTCACAGATAATGCTACCATTTTCAAAGATTTCCGTCAGGACATTGCCATAGGTGCTCAATTAGGGCTTATTAAAGGAAGCTCTAACGGTATGTTTTTACCTAGGGACAATGCTACAATTGCTGAAGCATCAACATTTATACTTCGCTTAATTCTCCTTGCTGATACTGTTGAAAATAATAATGGGAATACTGATAACAACAACGGTAATAATGGTAATTCCAATAATAATGGGAACTCTGATAACGACAATAATTCAGGTAATAATAATGCCAATGCATTTATTGTTAAAGAAATCTCAAATGGTAATCTTGTAGACAAGCAATCTTATACTAGTTTTGAAGCTGCAGAAAAAGCGATGACAAACAGTTCTTTAGTGGTTACTCAAAATAATAAGATTATAAAAATGTCTTCCGGTATTATTGTCACAAATAATTATGTCGCGTTAAATTCCGAAACGATAAAGGATCAAATTGCCGTTGCTGCTAATACAGAAATGGAGTATCTGGGTAGTGATGCCACTCAAGTAAGGGTACGCTTAGCTGGACAAGTTGGTTCTTTAAAACAAGCAGACGTTACCTTAATCCCTTCTGCTTTAGTAAAGGGACGCGCTTATTATACAAATGAAAATGGTGAAATTAAACATACCTTATATGATTATAAAGCCAATAAGTACTCATCTAGTTACGTCTACGGCAAGGCTCCTAGCTTTATGAAGCAAGGTGAGAAATACTTTAGCTGGGATGGTATTACTTTTACGAATGGTAACGGCTCTTCAAAGGGAGAAGGCTATAATTACTATCAATTTTTACCTGCTCGTGCTACGACACAATATACAGCTGAAGAAATCGATCAATATATTATGCAAAAACTAGCTGAAGTGGAGAGCTCAGGTGCTTCTATTTACAAAGACGCTACGACAAAAAGTAAACTAATTGGCTTAGGTACCGTGTTAAAAGATGTCGAAGCAAATGCCCATATTAACGCCATGCTGATTTTAGCACTTGCACAACATGAGAGTGCCTACGGGATGAGTGATCATGCTCAAAATTTGAATAACCTATTTGGTTTATATGTATATGATACAAATCCATTAAACAAAAAATTTGATAGTGTTGGCGCAAACATTAATGAGCTTGTTGAAAAGTTCTTACAGCCTAATTACATTATGCCTGGAGGACGGTATACAAATGGTTCAGTCGTTGGCTCTAAAGCAATTGGATTTAACGTAAAATACGCCTCTGACCCTTTCTGGGGTGCCAAAATTGCTGGACACTACTATCGTGCCGAAAAAGCATTAGGCTATAAAGATGCTAGTAACCCGTATAAAATTGCACTAACAACAACAGCTGGTCTAAATGTTCGTGCTGATGCATCCACACAACAAAGTCCACTATTCACCTTTAATAAAAGTAATATGCCTGTTATCGTCACAGATACAGGTGCTAATGGTTGGTATCAAGTGATTTCAGATAGATCTCACTCAGAACCTGCTTATATTAGTAAGGATTATATTAAATTCATCCCTACTGTCAAGTAAAACTAAAAGGCTACCTCTCTAGTAATGGAGGTAGCCTTGTTTGTTTTTTCGGAATCTGGGTATTTATAAGTAAAGAGAAAAAACGACCCCAAAGCTAGTAATACTTTGGCATCGTCTCTTCTACTTTTATTGTTTTTTATAGTATTGCAAAATACCATTATAAATAGATTCTGCAAATAGATTCACGTATTGATCATTTGTCATTTTATTGTGATCCTCAGTATTTGTTAAGAAACCAAGCTCCACTAGAATAGATGGAATGACCATATTGCGAATTACGTAGTATTGTTCTTGTTTAACACCACGATTTTTCATATTTAAATTGTTAACAATTTGGTTATTTACAAATGTGGCTAAATCTATGTCTTCCTGATACATATCTCCTGTAGATATAGCATAATATGTTTCAGTACCTTGTGCTGACGAATTGGCAGCAGAATTGACATGGACACTAACAAAAATCTCACCGTAGTTTGCTTGTGTGAAATCTACTCGATCTTGTAATGATGGGTACGTATCGCCAGTACGCGTCATATACACTTTGGCACCAGCATTCTCTAGTAATTGCTTTACTTGCGTGCTGACCTTTAATGTAATGCTCTTTTCAGAAACAGAACCTTTTACTGTCCCTGGATCTTTACCACCGTGACCTGGGTCAAGGATGATAACGCGATTTTGTAAAGGTTTAGCTGACTGATTTAATAGTTTTAAATAAGATTTATGAACATAACCAGTTTGTCCATTGTAAGTGATTTCCGCCCAGTAACCGCTGATGCTATTAACTTGGACATACTCTCCTTTATTCAGCTTGAAAAGTACTGCTGACGTTGAATTACTTTGACTGCGCACATTTAAGTTAGCAACCGTTACTCTTCCTAGTACATCTCCTGAAGTAACAGGAGGTGTTCCTGGATCTGGATTAGGATTAGGCTTCTCTTCTTCAACCGTATCCGTTGTACTATTGGCTACCACATAACCTGGTAAACCATTCACTTGTGTTAAATAATAGCCGCCTACTGTTTTATAAACTGGTAATTTAACATTTGCTTTAATTGTAGAAATTACTTTTGCAGAAGAAGTTGGCTTCACATATAAGTTAACCGCATTTTTTGTCGTTACTTCTTTTTCGACTGCGCCTAACGCATTGCCATCTGCATCTAAAAATTCAGCATATTGTTTAAAAATATAAGCATAAGCACCTTTATAAGATACTTTTAACCAATTACCTTCAACTGCATATACTGATAATTTACCGCCTGTATTGACTTTACCTACAATGTTCGTAGTAGAAGTGCTATCCGTTGATTTACGAATATTTAGACCATCTGTCGTAACTTTTACTAAGCCAATAACCTGAGATGTATCAGGCACAGTTACTCCTTTTACAGGCAATTCTAAACGATATTTCTCACTTTTTGCACGTGCCACAAATAATGAGAATTGTGAACGTGTCACCGTGCTGTTAGGTAAATACGTTTTACCTGTTCCGTTAGTAATACCATTATAATAGATTGTATTGATGTACTTCACATATTCATGTGTGATCCCTACATCTGTAAATGGTGAATCGATTCCCTCATACTCACTTGTATCTAAATTAAATGCCTTTGTTAAGACATAACTCATTTCTCCACGAGATAGAGCTTTGTTTGGTAGGAATTCACCTTTTATATTTTTGTCAAAGAAACCTAATTGTACAGCACGTTCTATATAACCTGACATTTCAGTGCCTACTGTAACATCTGAAAAGCTAGATTTATTTACGACTAATGGTTTGTTTCCGGAGGCAACGACAACCATTTTGGCTGCTTGTCCTCTCGTTACATTGTTATTTGGGCCAAAAACTCTTTTACCATTCACAAAATAGCCTTGGATAACACCCAAACTTACTAAATAATTAATTTCTTCATAGGCTGGGTGATTTTTAGTGACATCTTCAAATGTAATATTTGAGTTGGTAGCTGCACTGACACTTGCACTATGTATCGTAAACATAGAAGCCGAAATGAATAAGACGCACAAGATAAGACTAATTTTTTTGATGTTCAATGTCTTATTTCCTCCCTTCTTGTTCTCTTAACGTGTCCATTTTAACAAAATTAGCTAAATAATGCATCATACAATAGAACTGTTAAATTATATTTTCCATATCACTTCCTCTCCTAAGTAGTTATCATAAAAATAGAAGAGTCTGCGATTGCAAACCCTTCTTCCATTATACGCTATTCAAAAGATCAATTCTTGCAATCTATGACAAAATTAACATGTAAAATTCAAGAAATTTATTGTTGAATTCTTTCAATGAAAACTTTAAGTTGTTTGATTTTTAATAATTCATCAGTGCCAAAACTTCCATCTCCATCGCCATTTGTAACACCATTAGAAGCAAGGATAGAAACATAATCACTAGCCCAGTTATTTTGAGGAACATCATTGAATGCTACTGTTTCTCCTTGGTTTTCAAGACCGAAAGCTAGTACTAAGACTTTAGCGATTTGTGCACGTGTAATTGGTGACGACGGGTTGAACTTACCGTTCGCATCGCCTTCAAAGATCCCCAATTTTTCAACAGCAGCAATAGCACCTGCATTTGCGTTTGTTGGTTTCACATCTACGAAATTAGTAGTTGTATTAGAAGTATCTAAGTTTAAAGCTTTTGCAATTTGTACAGCAACTTCTGCACGAGAAGCATATACTGAAAAGTCAATTGCAGCTTTTTTTACTTCAGCTTGTTGTTGCGAATCAAATGTTGCCACACGTTTAGCCCCTACATAACGAGAAGCCCAATAATATGGATCATTAACACTTGAGTAGCTAACGCCTTGACCTGTTTGAGAGTGGATCATATTACCATTACCTATGTATATACCCACATGTGAAATGCCACTACCACTTGTATTGAAAAATACTAAATCGCCAACTTGTAAATCACTCTTTGCTACTGCATTACCTTGTTGGTATTGAGAGCCTGATGTACGATTTAATTGAATGCCTAAGTCTGAAAATACTTTAGAAGTGAATCCAGAGCAATCAAAACCACTTGTTGTTGTACCACCGTATTTATATGGAATACCTAAATATTTAGAAGCTGTGTCAGTGACATCATCTTTTGTCGCTGCTTCAGCAGTATTTATATGAGTTGTTGAAAATAACATGAAAGATGCAAAAATTGGTAATAACCATTTCTTATTCATACTTTTGTTATACCCCTCTCAAAACTTTTTTGCCTATAAATAGACTATCATAAAAGAAGCTCTTGTTATTTTTCATTTGTGTAACGGTTTTAGACAGCAAAAAAACGCTGTAATACCAACGTTTGGTGGTATTTCCAGCGTTAAAAGAGGGATTTTTTTATCATTTTTTGAAGCTTTCGTAACATTACTGTAATATTAGAGCACCTTTGTTACACAACAACTTATTGACTAGAAAACATTTGAACCCAATAGTAATTTTCTTTGCTATCCTGCGCTATTGCAACACCTGTATTCGTATAATGTTCTTTCAAAATGTTATCGCGATGACTAGGTGAAGCCATCCAAGCTTTTACAGCAATCTCGGGTGTTTGAATATTTCTGGCGATATTTTCTCCAAAGCTCGTATAATCATAATCAAATAAAGTCGCTAAATCCCATGGGGCACCATAAAACGGTGAAACGTGTTCAAAATAATGGCGGTTCACCATATCCTGCGCTTTAATGATTGCGATTTGTGTCAATTTTGGATCATACACAACAGGTTCTAGCTTTTTCTTTTGTCTTTCAACATTAATTAACTGAATAACCTTTTTCGACCATTCGGTAGAAAGGTTGACTGTTGGAATATAATCCTTTGCCAAATAATCATAAGCCACTTCTAATTTGTTTATTTTTTGCTGAAAATAAATACTTCTTTCAACGAACACAGCAAATTGGGCGCGTGTCACTAACTGATCAGGTGCAAAGTGTTTAGCGTCTACCCCACTAATAATGCCGATATCAGCAAGCGATTCAATATAATTATGTGCCCAATGCGTCTGAGGAATATCTGCGAATTGGGTATTATTTTTGTTATCAACCTTAAATTGATACGCTAATGCTAGCATTTTTGCCACCTGCATTCGCTTTAAAGGCTCCTCAGGATGAAAGTCTTCCCCTTTTTGGATAACCCCCAGTTTAACAAGCTGACAAATCTCTTTGTAATAGGGATGACTAGCAGGGACATCCTTAAATTTTGTCGTATTTGCTATGTCTACATTGGTCTGAATAGATCGAGCAATGGCAGCAGCAGCCTCTGCCCTTGTAATTGCCTGCTCCGGTTTAAATTTGTTATCGCTATATGTAGTCATATATTGCTTTGTTAGCATATGTTGTATCGAAGCGTTTGCCCAATATGCATTCGAAACATCCACAACTTTGGCAGATGCCGCTTCTACCTGACTTAAATTTGTTAAACTTCCTACGGTTGCAGCTATTGAAAGGACGATGATACTCAGAATTTTTTTCAACAGGGCTACCTCCTCAATATGTCAAATATGTAGCAAACGGCGCTTTTTCATCACTGAAGTGGAGAAACGAAAATTCACCATACATACTATATGATACGAAATTCGAATAAGATAGTTTCACTTTTTTTGGAAAATAATACATTGATTCATCTATTTATCATTATAAAAGGAGTTTTCCCTTAATCTTCGTTGGGAAAACTCCTTTTTTCTCATACTATTGAATCATTTTAAGATATTCTTCTAAAATACGATAGTTATACACTAGTCCCTGTTGCTCTATCGACAATGAGCTGTAGTCTTTTTGAGCTGCTAATACTTTTTTCTCGAATGATGAGCTATCTGGATCGATATTGCCAATCGCTTGAACGACCTTGAGAACGGCAGCCACATCTTTTTCAGCCTGTTTGAGTAAGTCTTCATTGATGACTTGCCCCCGTACTTTAGAATCCAATGCCTGATAAGCAGCTACGGCATTGGCCACATCCTCTATATACGTTGGTGAACTTGGAGAAAGTCCTGCAATCATTTCAACGACCTTCTTGACATCGGCCATACTTTTCTCCGCCTCTAATAGAATTGAATAATTGGAGATACGCTGTTTATCTGTCGTATTCAAACTATCGTATTCTTTACGTACAGCTTCAACCATACCAAAGTAGAATTTATCCTTAGGATTTAATTTTGCAATGTTATTATAGACCTTTATCACGTTGTCTAAGGATAGTAACAATTGGTCGTTATACACATAGCGTCTTTGGTCAGCATTTAGCTTGTCGTAAGCTTTTAAAATCTTTTGATATTGACTATCCATATCCTTAGCAGTTAAGAGACGATCAATATCCTCCACAATACTTATAACGGGCTTAATCAGCTTTTCTTGGTCTTGTAATACTCTGTAGTTTTCCACAGCTCGTTGCTGATCCTTTGGTAAAGCATTATAAGCAGCACGAATTTCTTGAATACGTTTTACATACTGCTTCGGATCAACAGATGGTAAAGCATCAATCATTTGCATTACATTGCCAGCCCCTAGAATACTTGACTCAGCAGCCTGCAATAAATAGTAGTTTGTTACATATTGCTGCAAATCGGTAGGTAATGCATCATAAAGCGAACGAGCTCTTGCTGTATCTTGAAGGAATGTATTGCTTGAAGATTTTAGTTTACTAATCAATTCCACTACATTGGATACCGGCTCATATTTTAAGAGTACATCAATATTGTTGATGTATTTCTTTTGATCTTTCGATAGTTTGTCATATGCCTTACGGACAGAGTTAACGTTACTAACAAAGCTTTTCGATTCTGGATCTAGTTCATTAATTTGTACCATCACGCTTAAAATAGGCTTAACCTCTTTTTCACGCGTTGTTAAATCTTTAATATTCGTCACTAGTTTCTTTTGGTTCGATGACAGCTTATCATAGGCTACACGTGCATTCATTAGCTTTGTTAAATAGTCTGCATCCTGCACTTCTGTTAATTTGATTAGCTCAATTACGCCCTCAGCTAACCCCTGTTCATTTTCAGCTGCTACCAGTGCATCATAGTTGATAATGGCTTGCTTCTTCTCCTCAGATAATGCATCGTAAAGCTCACGTGCCGTTTTCATATCTTGGTAGAATGTTTTACTTGTTGGCTTTAACGAAGCAATCAGGCCAATTAATGAAGCCACATCCTCGACAGCTGTAAGATTCGTATAGTTCGTCACATGTTTTTTTGAAACTTCATCAAGGGCATTATAAGCCTTCCGTGCGGCAAGTACCTTTTTTGTATAATCCTTACTCGTTGGGTCCAATGCATTGATCAGTTGAATAACCTTGATAACGGCTTTATTGCTCTTTTCATAATTACTTAAAGTTTTTGCCTGCTCCACAAGCTTCTGCGCATTTTTATCTAATGCTTTATAGGCAGTAGTTAGCTCGGCTACCTTTTGGACAAATGTGTCCGGATTCTCATTCGCTAATGCAAGAACACGTTCATCGAATGCCTTTGCCATATCGATATAGGCTTGTGCTTTTATAAGATCAGGATAATTAATAACCTGGGCTTGATCTGTTAATGCTGTGTATGCATCTGTTGCTGCTTTCACATCATCCTTATACGTTTTTCTAGAAGGATTTAATGCATTAATTTTCACAATTACGTCTATTACAGGTACAACCTCTTTTAAATTCTTATAATTTTTGACATAGGTTTTATTTTTATCATCTAGCTTAGCGTAGGCTGTATAAGCTGATTTGGCTTTTGAAATATAGCTCTTAGAGGATGGATCAAGCTTTTCAAATTGTGAAATAACATTCACAACCGTTTTATATGATTTCTCTAAATCAGTTAAAACTTTAATATTCGTTACACGGCTTTTTGCCGAAGATGGGAGGCTATCATAGGCAGCTCGAGCAGCTAAAATCTCCGTGATTATATCATTTGATTGACTTAGCTTTGATATTTGCTGAATCACACCCGCTATTACTAAATCTTCATTTAAAAGATTGGATAATTTCTCTTCAAGTTTACTTTTCATTTCAGCCAATGGAGCCGCGTCATTACCATTCCCAGCATTTAACGCCGTCACCTTTGATTGCAGTTCCGTAATTTGGGTCTTGTAATCTGGCATTGTCGGTTTAAGGGCATTGACTTGTTTCGATAAAGTCGCATATTGGTATAAAAGATTTAAGCGATCTTTATTTTGCACAAATTCCTTTTCTTCCATAGCCAATTTGTCAAAGGCCGACTGAGCAGCAAATGTTTTGCTCTCAAATGTAGACGCTTTAGGATCAATACCGTCAATTAATTTGTCCACATTTAAAGATGCATTGTAAACCTTCTCCCACTTTGTTAGCTCAGCAAGATTATTGACAATTTTTTTGACATTTGCCGCGTTAATAGTAGTTCCAGTTGTTGCTGGTGGCACATCATAGGCAGTACGAGCAGCTTTGATAGCCTCCACTTTATTTGAGGCACTTGCAATTGCCAAAATAAGTCCTTCGATTTTTTCAGCAGAAGCAATATTTGCTACTGCTACATTTAGATCCGTTGTATTTTTTACAAGTTCTTTATCAATTGTTAATGAATCATACATCCCTTTAATGGAGTTTACTTCTGTACGATATGCCGCCTCATTGGATACACGCAGTGCTGAAATTTGCTTGGAAATATCAGCAGCCTTTTTATATTGTTCAAATGTAGAATAGTTTGCCACTAACTTTTGTGAAGCTTCATCTAAAGCGTTGTAGGATTTTTCAATAGCCGTTACAGCACTAATAAAGCTTGTTGCTGACGTAAAGTCTGCTGGTTTTTTAGCTATTAATTGAGTAATACTTAGTGAAACTTTATCTATGGCTGACAGACCCGTTAAAGCATCCTTATATTTTTTAAAAGGTGTTACTGTATCATTGTTTGGATTATAGGCCTCAGCCACTTTCTTTTGATCTGCCGTTAGTAGGTTATAAGCTGCTGTAACTTTATCTAATGCTGAAGAAATAGCTGGATAATCCGTTGGGCTTTGCTTTAATACATCCACTAAAGCGTCAAGCTCTGTTGCAGTAGTTTTGACTGCTGCTGCATCATCAACTAATTTTCCAAGTTTCGCAATATCTACTCCTTTGCCTTTAAAATAGTTATTGCGATCAGCTTCTTTATAGCCATATTGTAAGACTGTTCCTCGAACGGTATTAGTAATGCTGCTAGCACTATTGGCAAACGCTGCATCGACCGCTTTCTCAAATTGCTTTTGTACGAATAAATATGATTTGTCTGTCGTTTCATTACCTAAAAAACTTTCATATTCTGTTTCTACAGCATTTGCATCGTCTATAAATGTCTTACTAGTATTAGAGATTGCACTAATTTTCTTCCAAATTGCTTGTAGTTCATTTAATAGGCGACGTTGTTCCACTACATAGTCGTACTTTGCTTGAATCAGTGCCTTTTCATTGTTGTCAAATCCAAGGTCATTCGAATTTTGTACAACTTTAATATCACCATCTGCTATCACCATATCATTAGCAGTCGAATTCTCCGATAATTTACCGAATTGGGCAATGAGCTGTTCCTTTGTCGTAGCAGCTGCCACAGCGTTGACATAGGAAACTTGCTCCGTTTGTGCTGTGACACGAGATTGTGCATCATTTTCCTGTGCATTTGCTATAGCTGTAGGTGCTAATAAAAGACTTGTTATAACACCTGCTGTCAATTTTCGATTCAATCGAATCACCCTTTCATTTTTTATGTATAAGAAAATGAATATGTTCATTTTCATTTATCCTGAAATGGCATAGGATACCTCTTTTTAAGAGAGTGCGTAATCAAGATAAAGCATCCGAAGATCATTGAGATTTATTTCGAGCAAAATCGAAAAAATCTGGACATATATACGCAGAGACGTAAATAATTAATCATTACTTTAGTATCGGTGTAAATTACACGTTTTCAAGCCATTCTATTATATTTACAAAATAATGGGCGTCAAAAGTAGTTTTTCAAAATTACTAGCTAGAAAAACAGGAAGTTATTTCAATTATACTATACAATAGATTTATCTTGATTCTTCGGATTTCCAACGCCTATGGAATCATAAGAAGTCCTCTGGCAGATACTACAGATTTTTGAAAATGAGCTTTCGAGTAAATGTAAAAAAATGTGACACAAATCCGCCGAGGTGTAATTGATATTAGGATGTTTTTCATCCATCGACATGTAATGACGAAATACGTTTTTTCAACGAAATTATTGGAAAAAAACAGCTATTTTCATATGTCATAATGTCTTTACAAGGTGTATACTACATCTTTGATATCCTATTTTGGAAGAAAGGACGCTGTTTATGTTTTACCATTATAAGTTTTGGCATAGCTTAAAAAACCCTACCTACTTTACAAACATCGTAGAAAAAGGTGAGATCATCGGATATAAAAAACGTGCATTAACGGTGTTCATCCTTTTCATCCTATTGTTTGCTACTCGCGAATATTGGGGAATGGGGACAGAAAATTTAACGTCCTTATTTGCAATGGATTTACAAAATGAATACTATGTGGCACGCGTACTTTCCATGCTCGGTGCCATTTTATGGGCGATCATTTATTTTTGCTTCCATTATTACGGTGTTACCTATCTATTACATCTATTAACGGACATTCCTTATACTTGGATAAAAAAAGTCCAGCTTTACGTTGTTGCCTTTCTGCTCATTGAAAAAGCAATTCTCTTTGCTGTTTTTTATGGGGTGGGCTATACAACGATGTTTTCATTCTTTTCTTTGGCTCCTGCTGCCTTACAGGTCATTAAAACTGACTTCGTGTTATTTACAATCAATCAATTGACGGTAACGACCGTTTTAATCATTATTGTGCAGTATCTATTCCTGTCGAAATGGGAGGAAGAAGCTAGTAGAAAAATGTTAGTAGTCAAATTGATTGGCTTACAGCTATTTATGGCTTTATTTGTGGGCATGATTAGTGTGCTACCCATTAAAGAATGGATTGCTAGGGGGTTAGGATAATGGCATTTATCAAGGCAAGACCATGGACAAGTATAGGTATTGTGGTGGCGATGCTCATAATCGGTATAAATGCTTATTTTGTTTTCAAAGAAGATAGCACCGTGACACGATCCTACTTTATTGACGAATTTCAGAAAGCTTATATCGGTACGAATACGGAGCGTGTCAATAAGGATACCATTGTGGCACCCGCCGAGACATTTACCATTACAGCTGATGCAACAAAGTTATCCGCTGTCAATGTAAAACGTGGCCAGGAAGTGATGATGAATGATTTACTCGCTACCTTTAAAACAGATGAAGTAGACGAGGAGCTTACAAAGCTTGAATCGGAACGCACTGCCTATGAAACAGAATTAAATGATTTACAAAATGCACTTGATCAAATTGAAGACGAATACGACGATTCGAATCCAAAAAGCTCTATTAATACCGATCAAATCAATGATAGATTATCTGTTACATTGAAATTAGAGCTTGCTCAACAAAATTCGCTATCGACAGCAGTTGCCCTGTTAAATCGACATATTGCTGAAACAAATCGTCAAATTGCACTCATTGAAGCGCAAATTACACAAATAGAGTCTCGTCAAGGCATTGTCAGTCCTATAGATGGTGTAGTGTCAGCAGTGAAAGAAGAGGCTGGTGCTTTAACCTTCGAAATCTATTCGAATGAAAAAGCCATGTATGCTTATTTATCAGAAAAAGAATGGCAAAAAGTACAGGAGGGCCAAACAGTTGATTTTAAAGTGAAACATGTCAAAGATGCATTATCTGGTATCGTTTTAGACAAGCAAATGATTGCTACAGATGATGAAACATTTTGGGCAAATGAATTAGCTAAATCAACAAACCTTCCGCATCCAACAAATTATGAAGTAGTACTGCAACAGGATGCGCCAATAGAGGAAGTACCGTTTTCAACAACTGGTAAAGCCTCCATTATTGTCAATGAAGCGTTCGATTCTTATAAAGTCGATAAATCGTGGTTAGCGACAACAAAAAGAGGAAATAAAAAGCTCCATATCATTAATCAGGATGGAAAAATTCAATTGATAGATATTAATGTCCAATTTAATACGACTCAATCAGCTATTTTCTCAGACTATCTCGATGAAGGAACACCAATGCTCTCTAATGTGAAGCGCAATATGGAAGCCTACACCTTCCGTACTTTACCTATTGAGAAATTGCATTGGAAGCAGTTTAAAGAGTTAACTTGGAAGCAATATGTAAAATACATTGTTTTCTAAATGCAAAATCCGCCTCACTCTCTCTAGAGATGGGCGGATTTTTTTTACGAAAATACCCCTTGTAGCTATAACAGGGGGTATTTCATGTTTATTTTAGTGATAAGCATCTATTTAAGAAGCTTGCAAATTGAGCACGAGTAATTTGTGCATCTGGTCTAAATGTATTATCTGGGAAACCTCCTGTTAAATCATTTGCCACAAGTGCTTGGATATTGCTGTATGCCCAGTGTGTTGATTTAACATCTGTGAAGGAAACTTTACTTGTACCTGTTAATTTGTAGGCTCTTGTTAAAATCGCTGCCATCTCTGCACGTGAAAGCTGTCCGTTTGGATTGAACTTCCCTGCTTCTTGTCCTTTAATAATGCCAGCCTGCTCGACTGCTGCAATGGCACTATATGCATAATGACCGTTACTTACATCTTTAAAGCTAGAATCCTTCGTTGTTGATAGATTCAGTGCTCTGGCAATGATTGTAGCTGCCTCTGCACGTGTAATGGACGCTTCTGGCTTAAAAGTACCATTTGAGTAACCTTTAATTAGCGATTTATTGTATAAGCTTTGGATTTCTGAGAACGCCCAATGTCCTTTGTTCACATCCGTATAAACTAATTCTTCATGATTATCTTTGTAGACAGCCTGTAATTGATCGAAGTACAGCTGACCTTTCTTTTGAAGAGAAGCTGTTGGTTGAGCAACATATAAACGTTCGAATTTCAATGGTGTTGCTAGATTACTTGGAATATCAGCCGTTACGTATTTCCAGCCATTCCAGTCTAGGCCGCCCTGACTTGTGAAATCAATCGTGTGCTTAGTTCCTGATCCATCTACGACAACGCCTCTTAACCAATGCTTACCGGCATCGCCAAATACCCAAACACCGATATTTTTGGGCTGACCTGACATAGCAATAGGTGTTTTAGCAACCATATAGGCAGCCTTTGTTCCTGTGCCCGCTACTGTAAAATCATAGTTTAATTGCATGCTAGCTGTTCCCTGTCTCGCATACTCTTTTGAGTTTGCTAATGAAGCATTCGCCTTTGCTACTTCCGTTGTCCAAGAAGACACATTATCAAAGCTATCTAGCACAATAGGCTTTTCTGCTAAATCTATTACAGAAACAGCTATGGACGTACGAATACCTCCATATTCTCCAATAATTTTTCCTTCACCCTTTTGAGTAGCTGTAAAGGTTGCACCATCCATCTTGCCAATATTTCCTTCAACTGACCATTTCATACTTGTCGGATTGATGGTCATCGGATTTAAGTATTGATCATAAGCAGTCGCTACTTGCATATCTACAGATGAACCTTTCATGACTTGACCAACACTATTTAGCGTAATAGATTTTACATTCCCTGGTGGTGCTGTATTAACGACCTGTAAAATGGCCGAAACACGACGCTCACTGCCCTCAGATGGTTTGTTCACAAGATTGGCGAAATACCCTCCTGGATTGCGCGCAACCATCGCTGTAGAACCGCCACCATCTAGGTTAATAGCCGAAGTAGCCCCCATTGAAATTAAATGTGAAGCTAAATCTGATAAGTTAACACCATTACTATGACCACTTAAGCGACCATCAATTGTAATAAGTGACACCTTTGTACCTGTAGCATCTATCGCTACTGCTGTACGGGGACTGCGTGTCGAAGCAAAGCCAGAATTCGTTGGCATTGAAATATCAACTTGACCATTACGCACAAGCATTGGTCCTGCAGCTAAAATGAATTGAGCATCCATCCATTTTTGATCAATTGATAAGCTGACATCGATATTTGTACCTGCCGAAATATTGCTTAATTCAGCAGCTACTTCTTTATTTTGTACTGAAATAACAAAACCATCCGCTGGTACAGATGAGTTTCCTTCTGCACCATACGTCGTTACATGAGAAACTGTGCCTGAGAATTGATCACCGAAATGCAAAGTACTTGTATCTTGGCTAGCACCTGACACTACTAGTTCTAACCCCCATGCATTTGTACCAGTTGTCTTTTTTTCTGGCGTATATAAAACGTTTTTATTTGTTCCTCGTTCACTATTAATGAGATCAATAGGATATGTTTTTCCATTTACTTGAAAGGAGAGATTCGTTGTATAATAATCTGCTATCGCTTTCCCTGACTTAGATAAGCCAAATGCAACTGGCTTTTGAGTCGGGCTATCATACGTATCTCCCAAAATACCATAATTGACAATTTCATTCTTTTCCGCTAACAAATTCGCGGGCATACCATTTCCTAAAAAGTATGAAGCATTGACAGCTCCAACAACACGATGGCCATCATACGTGTTTTGCTTCGCCATAGCTGATGTCGTTTTTAGGGAATTAATAGGATTGGGCATCCCAATTTCTAGTTTTGTATATGTATTATTTAAATTTACATCTAAAACATTTACAAACTGACGGATAGAGCCTGAAGTATAGGTTTGCTGTAAGTGATTTACTTGTGGGGATATCTCTGTTTTCACTTCACTCACTTTATTGCCAAAACCGGCTGCTTGCCCATTGAGGGGGCTAACAGTTAACATAAGCACGAACATAACTACAACAATTGAGACTAATTTTCTTGCCAATTTCTTCACTCCGAATTAATCAAAGTATGGCACGATGTCATGTCGATTGACCCGTGCCAGTGACTTCTTTATTTTGTTTCTACATAGATAGCTACTGGAAGATTGACACCACCAGCATGCATTAGTTCTAATTCAATCGTGCCTGATGAACCTTTCATTTCGTAATCAGGCAATTCCACATATTCTTCTCCTACTCGTAAAGAAGGCACTAAATGAACCTTACCATTCACCTTAATTGCACCACTGTATAAGCCTCCGCGACCAGCAAGTTTCAGCTTAATCGTTTTTGTAGACCCAGTTGGATTTACAACAGGAATTGACACCTTGTAGTTCATACCGAAATGACCTGGATTTCCGACTGCTCCATTAATTTGTGAAAATGAATTTTCAGCTGTTTGTAGATGGTCAGTACGGCCATTCGAAATGTTATAGCCGACTTCCGGCGAATCTACCGTATAGGCAGGTAGCTCTGCTAGAATTGTAGCGCTTGGCCAAGCACCTCTTGGATGCTTTGCATACTCATCGATGGCAACCTGCTCCGATTGAATCGTTGTTAAATCACTATTATCTTTTGTAAGCACCGTGCGAATCATATACTCTGGTTTTCCACCATTGACCGCTTGAATATCTAAATCATGTAAAAAACCAATAATATAATCATGGTGTAGATCGTATGTTTCAATGACCTTTGTTTCTCCTGGTGCAATGACAATTCCGCTACTTTCTGATTTTTTAAGCTTGTTATTTAAGGTAGCATCAGCAATTGTCAAACCAATATCATGCCCTACCCAGCTATTACCTGTCTTTTGGTTAATACCTCTTGAATCTACAACTTTAATACTTTCTGTCGTAGACTTGTTTTGAACCGTAATCCCAATATTAACATCTGTGCCTAGTGTATTGTAATGCCACCCAAAGACACGGTGCTTATTCGTCACTGCCGTTGAGTTCACGTCATATTGGGCAAGCGTCACATTATTCTTTGGCACAAGCTTACGCGTTAACGTTTCAGGATTATCACTAATAAATAAATCACGATCTCCCTCTAAACGAGCAGAAGGAACAGTTGCTGGCGATGATGTAGAGCCATAAGATTTTTCAAGGAATGAACTTGTGTACATATAACGGTAAACGTAAATATACATTTCTTTTTTATCACTGATATAACGTAGATTACCACCTAGCGCATTTACAAGAAACGTAATAGGCACATACATTTTTCCTTTTTGAATAAACGGTTTTTCTGTTAATGTTACCGTTTCGTTATTCACAAGAACCTCATTACTATTATCTTTGAAAACAAAGCTCATCCCAGCAATTTGTAATTCAAAGGAATTGTCTGGGAGCCATGCACCCGCAGAATCATCTAAATAATCATAAATATAGTTAGCTGGTAAATAAGATCTTGAATCCTTCATAATAATAGGATCTTTCATCACGATACGTTTGTTATTGATATGTAAAATATAAGGATCTTCCTGAGGCGTTTCAGGCAGATCATCTGACATTGTAATATCTACCGATTGTTTTTCTGGGTCCCATTGAACATAGCCATCAAAATTTTCACTAACGAAACGCAATGGCATATAAGTACGATCTTTATACATAAACGGTGCGACATCCATCGCTACTTCTTGTCCATCTACTAAAGCCATCATCGAATCAATCTTTAAATCCACAATCTTCCCGTTACGAGTAGCTGACGCAGTCTGTGTTTCTTTATTCCAATCCACATTTGCACCAATCGCTTCATATAAAGCACGCATTGGTAATAGTAAGAAATCCGATTTATTTAAAATAGGGTCATAGACACTAATCGTCTCTCCATTAATTGTAATCGAAACATTGTTTTTTATCTGAATTCCATTGTTACTAATTGCTGATGCAGATGCTTGTCCAGGCAAAATTGTAGCCAAAGCAACCGCTGATACAATACATGTATTCCTTAGTTTCTTAAACATGCTATTCTCCTTTTTTTACATTCAAAATTGTCTTTATCATCTTAACATGAAAAAACCCCAAAATGTGGGATTCTTATCGAAAAAAGTAGAATTCGGTACTAGAGTTCTAACCTCTCTCCTTCAAAAGCTTCATATCAAGTAAATGTTATTCCAAAATGCCAGTATATTTTCTTGCAAACTGTTTTCTTCCTTACTAGATCCTTATATATACCCTCCCTTGAAGTAAATTTTAAAGCAATGATGTAGCTGCTTTCTATGCGATTCATACCGATATATAGATAGTATTTGATAGGTAACTAGATTGGCCGATATTATTAGAACAACTAGCAAACTATTTTATAAAGTAGACTCTTTTTATTTAAAAAAGTTACATAGCCTGGAGAAAATGGTGGATTATTCTCGTGTTTTGTATTAAAAAAAGCTTCATTCCTAAAATACGGAATAAAGCTTAACTGGGGTGGACGATGGCGATATAAGGAAAGCACCCTCAGCTGAGAGTGCTTATAATAGTTATTGATTTCATTGATTGCATGTTTTGACTTAAAACATAGAAAAATATATAGCATCATATGACTTATTTTGATTTCCATATCATTTCTACCCATTCCGGATGGTCGATAAATGGATTACGATTACCTTGGATTTCATAAATTCGATTGTTTCTTTGTCTTTCATAGTCGTCTACTGGATCATCCTTGTGCCACTGCAATAAGACAGAAAGTTTGCCGTGGTAAGGTGCCGAGCCATTATTTACTTTATCATTTAATTCAAGATCAACCTTATCTCCTGGCTCATAACGTGTAGCCATGTAAAACAGCATTCGAGCAACATCACCTTTTACACGTTTCGGCGGTTCGAACGAATCGGAATCCCTCAGACAACCCGTACAACCAGTAACTGGACTTCCTCCATTATCGAAGTCTAAATTTCCTCTCGAGCTATTAACCTGCACATCCGTTGGGCGTAAATGATGAATATCTGTTCCAGGTCCATTACTAGTTCCGAAATTACCATGGGATTTTGCCCAAGTATGCTCTCTATTCCAGTTCCCTACATTTCCACCGCTATTTGTTTTAGAGCTAGATTTTCCAGAGTAAAATAAGATGACATTACTCGAATTATTTGGGTCTTCATCTGTATATTTTATGGCGTTCCAAACATCATTATAAGAAAGTACTTTTTGCTTCGAAATGATGTCATGAAGCGCACTTTTTAATGCCTGTCCATCTTTATTCATTGCACCTGCATAATAATCATTGGCTGCAGATACTGTCACACTGAAATTTGTAGTCACACTTTTTTTGCCATCTGAAGCCGTCACCCCAACAATATGACTGCCCTCTGTTAAATGAAGCGTGAGTGTCTTTCCGTTTATAGAACCTTTCGTAGCAGTAAACGATAATTCATCACCATCTGGATCAGAGAAATGATCAGTTAATTGAATATTAATGACTTCTCCAACTGCTATCACTTTGTTTGTAATAGGCTTTTTAATAGTAGGTTGCTTATTTTCAGACGGTAAAGAAGGATCCACAATGGGATCCCCTTTTGAATTAGTAAATTTGATTTTCTCAGGAGCCGCACCATTTATATACTTTATTGATTGGATATCAATTTTGTCAGCCCCTCTAATTTCTTTCACATTCGAACCGTCAATCGTTATAGATTTCATAGCATTACCTTTTAGATCAATAATTGCTCCTGCTTTATCAGGAATTATGATTACATCCGTTGTCTTAAATCCTTCACCATGTAATTCAGCATAGTTGCCTTTTAAGAATATACCCTTTGTAATAACAGATTGAGCATCTAAATATACTGCCACACTCGGTTTCGTAATCGTCAATTTATCAGTTTTAAAGTTCTTAAAATTATAGATTGTTTCAGGCTGTATTGGTTCAACACTTGAACCATTTTTCAAATCAATTTGAACCATGACTGGATCATGATCACTTGCACGTCCTGCCATATCTGTAAAGTCTGCATTTATGTGCAAGATATCAATCTCAGTTTTATTAACTAAATTATTGGATACTAAAATATGGTCTAATACTTGTGAATTTCCTTGATATACATATGTGTAACGATCAGAGTCATCTACTTTATTAATCATATTGATCATTAATTGACCTTCATGAATTTTAAGAGCCTCTGCAAATTGATAGTCGTTAAAATCACCTAAAGAGACAATATTTGCATCCTTATTGTTTGTTTTAATGTCTTTGACAAAATCATAAACAATTTGTGCAATTTTTTTGCGTTGTACCTCACTACCATTTTGAGGTGGCTGTATTGCACCAAACAATGGTGTGTCACCTGATTTTGAATTCCAATGGTTTGCGATGACTACTACATCTTCTCCTTGGAATTCAAATTGAGCAGCTAATGGTTTACGGCTACTATTAAACGCTGTATTTGTTGGATCAATACGTCCTGGATTCAATGTTAATTTACCATCTTGATAGCCCACTGCTGTAGTAGCATTACCTGTTGGCATGCCCTCCTTCAGCTTCACACGATCTGGGTTATAAAGGAAGCCCACGCGTATATTTGCGTTAGGTGCGCCACCATCCTGATTGTTAATTGGATCGATATTAACATACTGATAGTCGACGCCACCTGCTGCTTTAATAGCGTCAATTAATCTTTTATAGCTTTGATCTGCCTTCGAATCACCTACAGTTGCCCCGTTATTATCTTGTACCTCTGTTACACCAACAATATCCGGGCTTTCCATATCAATCCCGATAGCTCTTGCTAGTTTTCTCGCCTTATCGTCAGTTGTGGACGATTTATTATTGGAGAAATTTTCTAGATTGTATGAAGCAATCGTTAGTTTATCATCAGCTTTTACAATTTTTGTTTTCTCTGGTGATGTAGATCCTTTTTGATGAGCTGCTTTCATTTCATCTAATGGAACATAAATTTTAAAGTTTTGATAGGAATAACCTACAATACCTGTAATAGGACCCTTAAAGGTATCACCTGTCGCTACTTCAAAGTCACGTGCAGTGCCATTAGGTTCTAGACGAAATTGTATTCTATTTGGATTTGCATTACCTTCTTCAAACCGAACACCACCATGGAGAGTATTTGTCTGCTCATCTTTTAGTACCGTTACTAAATCACCATGCTCTTGTGGTGCAACAGCTTTTACATCCCCTACTTCAACACGCATACCTTCAATACTTTCCCAAAAATCAATGGCGTCGATGGTTGGGTTGAACGTTTGCAACTGGTCGCTGTCAATGTTATTGAAAGACATTTTTAATGGATCGATTTTAATAGGTTCTGGTAAGGCAACACTAGTTTTTATAACGTCTACTTTTCCACCCTGATCGTCCCGAACATTAATTTGTGTTGTTTTTAAATCTGTTTGCTGCCTATCATCGTATCCATCATAAGCATACTCACTTACTTGTCCTTTCACAGAAACTAAGTTACCGACGCTGAGTGGTAATTTCTTGTTTCCGCTATATAGAAGAATTCCCTCCGATGTATTCGGGTCATCATCTATCCATTCATCAGGAGTTTGAATTGTATAATAATTGTTTCCTCCTAACGCAAAGGAGTAGGTTACGATTCCCTCAATTCCTTCAACAGTTTTACCATAGAACGAAGAGGTATGACTAGCACCTTGAATATCATGAATTTGTAATTTATCAGTAAGCGTATATTCATAAGTAGCCACTTCACTTAAAGTACCATCTTTCGCTTTGACCACTGCTTTTAATATAGTAGTTTCAGTAATATCAATCGGTGCCTCATATTTTTGACTTTCAACAGTTGGATCAGAACCATCTACTGTGAAATAAATTTCCGCTTCTGCCGTAGTTGTAGTCAACGTAACGCTAGTTTTTCCAATAAATGTCCCGCTTCCAGGTGATGCGATAGCAGGTTTTAAAGTAGAGCTATCAGCGACGATATCCGCTTTTGATCTTGGAATCACTTGATAAGCTTTATCGAACTCTTGAACAATCCCCGTTATGGATTCATAGATAGTATCTTTAGTCAATCCAAGAGTATTTGTTTCATCACGCACAATAAAATTAGTACCATCACTTGCCGTAAAATTAGCATAGCCTGGTTGTTGATTCACATCTGTTAGCGTTACATTTTTAACTGTTACTAGCTGTGATTCATTCTCTTCACTCACTTGAGCACCTGTTACTAGTTTAGGGATAGGGGCACCAGTATTTTCAACCTTTTCAATAATTGTAGCACTATCTAATTGTAATAACCCTCTATAGTCCGCTAATTTACCTGTAAGCGTTACTTCGTCCCCAACTGTCATAGCTAGACTGGTAGGTCGAACAGCAATACCACCGGTTTCATCTTGAACAGAGATTGTATTTTTCAAGGTCGCTGCTACTTTACCTTTAATCGTTACTGTTTCCCCAATCCCTTTCGCTCTTGCCTCACCAATCGACAGAGTAACCGGTACTTCAGGGTCCGTTGGGTCGACTGGCCCTGGATTTTCGGGGTCAACATTTGTATCCATTGTATGCTGTCCTAAATTTGAAAAATCATTATTGGGGAATGTCGTCCATTCTGAACCTGAATTAAACGTGTCAGAGATATTCGTATCGCCAAAAAGGACTGAGCTTTTTCTTACTAATGTGACGTCCTTTGCAAAATCTGCTGAAGAGCCAGCCTGTCCAATTGAGTCAATTATTTCCGAGGACTTCTTTAAGACGATTGGATCATTGCCATTAAAGTTGATAACAATCGAATTTTCAAGATTCCCTTTTGCTTTTATAGCAGCATCAGCATCTTTATGATAGACAACATACGTTGCTCCATTATCTAAAACACCTGATAGATTCATTGTTTTATCAGCGGCCACTGCACCATTTGTATGAAGCTCTAATGTATAATTACTTAAATCCACTGGTGAGCCCGTACCATTGTATATTTCAATTGCCTTATTAAATGAACTTCCCTCGATATACTCTGAAATAATTAAATCCTTTGCAAATGTTTCAGCTTTAACTGTAAGTGGTGCTACTGGTGCGACAACGCCTGCTACTAGTGTGGTTGCTAAAAAGGCATTTACGGGTTTTTTCCAATTCTTCTTGGACATCAAGTCAATTCTCCTTTCAATTTTAGGAAGGTTTTTTTTTGTAAAAATTAATTGCAAAGCCTCTACTCTCTGAATAGAAGGCTTTGCAATTAAACTTATAGAATTGTTTCTCCATTCACTGTGATTCCATCGAAATCCACTTTATCAACATCTATTTTGGAAAGATCTAGATTTCCTTCTACTTTTACATTTACAAATGATAATTCATTTGTGACAGTACCTGTTATGATTAAATGACCCTTCACTACAGCATTTTCTAAGATTGAAATATTGTTAATATCAACTGTTACATTGCCTTCATATACTTTAGGGGTAGTAACTGTGCCGGAGAATTCAGTTTCAGCAATAGTTTCGTCAGGTACTTGACTGTTGGAAACGTCTACAACTCTTCCCTCAACTTTTGGATTGACTGTGCCAAGAGACGTAATATGCTCAGCAAGGTTTTCCCAATCTGATAAACCTAAATCGGTCACACGGCCCTCTTCGTATGCTTTTTTGAAGACATCATAGCCATCTCCACCTTTAGCTGTAAACGCATTTGTAGCTATTGTATACGTGACATTATCCTGAATCTCTACATATTTCCCTTGTCCATCCATATATGAAACTTTAACAATTCGTTGACCCTTTGCTTTAGATGAATCGAACTCAACCTTTGCACCCGAAACATGTAAGAAACCACCATTTTCAGCTGGGTATTGTCCAACACTTACTTCTAAAGCTTCTTTTAATTCTTTGCCAGTTAGGCTCATCGTCGCTAAAGTATTACCAAAAGGAAGTACCGTTATGACTTCCCCCACTGTAATGGGCCCCTGATTAATACCAGCTCGAATACCCCCACCATTTTGAAGTGCCATAATGACATCATTGTTATACTGTTTAGCCTTCTTTAGCATTCCATCTGTAATTAAATTGCCTAACGGAGTTTCATTTTTTCGAACACTTGGTTTTGTATTATCTCCACCTGTTCGAGGATTATCTAAGGCAATACTTGCGGATGCCCCAGTCTCTGTATTAGAAAGCTCTTCAACTTTATCTTTAAATGGTTTTAATGTTGCAAGCGCCTGCGCATCCTCTGCATAATCAGCTACTTTTAACAAAGCCCCATTATGCGCAACGACAACCCCTTTGTTATTAAAGGTAACATCTAAAGTTCCTAAATAATCATTGTACTGATAGGCTTGAACAATCAATGTAGCAGCCTTTGCTTGTCCAGCAATATTTTTATCTACCACAACTGGTTTATCTAGCTGGGTATGACTATGCCCACCTACAATCACATCAATTCCTTCAACAGATTTTGCTAAAATTTGATCGTTATCATACGCTGGATTATCATCAAAACCAATATGCGTTAAGGCAATAATTTTATTAACACCTTTATCTTCAAAGGCTTTGACTGCTTTTTTGGCTTCTGTAATATAATCTTCAAACGCAATACTGCCTGGAGACGATATATCTTTCGTTTCAGCCGTTGTTAATCCGAAAATACCTACTTTCTCTCCATTCACTTCTTTAATTATTCCATTGTAGATTTTTCCGTTTTGAGGCTCACTAGAGATAAAATCCGTAAATAAACCTGTGAACTTTGTGTCCTTTGAAAAATCAACGTTAGAAGAAACGAATGGGAATTGCGAGCCTTTAATGAAATCAACTAAGGCTTGATGTCCCTCAGGAGTAGCGCCTAAATCAAATTCATGGTTCCCGAAAGTCATGACATCATACTTCATTAAATTCATAAACGCTAAATCAGCTTGTCCTTTAAATTCGTTAAAATATAAAGTTCCCGAGAAAACATCACCTGCATCTAATAATAATGCGTTCGGTTTTTTAGCTCTAACCTCCTTCACAGCGGTTACCTTTCTAGCGATATTCGCTAAATTAGCATGCGTGTCGTTCGAATGCATTAACGACAAAGTAAACTGCTCATTGCCATTCCCACCTTATACCACATCTCTCTATCTGGGCTTTCGGTTTGGGCCTACACCGTACAGGCGACTTTCATCGCATACGGCGTGCCATCAATAGTCTAAATATTCAAAACTTATTTCCCCACTACAATATATATGTAAACATAGTAATGTTAATGCACTATTTTTATAGTATCTATAGTATGTAAATAAATTGTAATATTAGTAATGTAATAGCTATCATAGAAAATTTGATAAATTTTAAAAAATATTATCAATAGATTTACAGTTCCAACATGCTGCCGGCAAAATAGATCAATAAAAAGAAGAACCTCCTAAATGAAAGCAGTTTAGGAGGTTCTTCTTTGGATGGGGAATAAATATAGTTTCTAAATAAACGTAAAAAGAATCACACAGGAAAGTGATAGAAAAAAGAAAAGGACTCACCCGAAGGTAAGTCCTTTCTTATGAATTGCTCTACTGAAAAAGAAAGTAAGCAAAAATAGGTTTATTCTTTTAGTGTGAAAAAGATGTATAAACAATACAAATTAACCCTCAAGAACGCTCTCAAATGAATGTTTGGAAACACACTTAAAAACCACAAAATGAAGTTTAGTTATTCCATTAAAGGGCGCGATTTTGGAGCAACACAGGTAGAAATAATCAAACTTATAAAACCTAACTTAAACTTAAAACTGCTACAGAAGAATCCCTTTTGATCAATCTTTTTTCAAAAAGGATTCTTCTTATTTAACGCAAAATAAAGGATTGCAAGGCATTTTTGTTCAAATTACATTTCAAAGCAACACACTTTCTTTACAGAGCTTCTAATATAAACTTCTCGATTAAATATTGATAAACAGCCTATCAGTCATTTGATAAGCTGTTTATTATAGTCAATCCACTTTTCCATTTCCCTCTCAACAGCTCTATTTTGCCATTCAAACCAAATCCCAGAACATTCACTACAATGACTGTCTACCCCGTTCTTTCTATACGTATCTCTATAAGTAAATATAGTTTTTTTACGACAACTGTAGCAAAAGATTTCTTTTTCTTTATAAAATTCCATATTTAACCTACCTAATGATTTTTACTTATTCATCGCCTTTTTTCATTAAAGTTATTCAAGCATTAAATACTTAGAAGTTAAACTTTTAAGAGTTTGGTATTGCTTTATTAAGAGAAGCTTTGTATTAAAAATCAGATTACATTGGTTAAGAAATATAATAAACATACATGGAATCTCTCTATATTAACTTGAATGAGCATTCTTCTATCCAAAGTTTACTTTCTTTCATTGAGTAAATACAAAATAAAAAAAGAGGCAATCATATAATATGATTGCCTCTGAATTTAACTTTTAAAGAAACAAATTTGGGGAAATAAGTTTCTTATAGATCTACCACTGACTGGGTTTCTTCGCTCCTGCTAGTTTTACCCTTCTCATATGTTACCATACAAGTCCAAACGGCTAGCAATCCACACTACTACAAACCCGCTGCCATCTTATTAGCCTCACTGGTGCTGACACACCTCTTCTAATAAGACTTCAAACGTTCCACTACTTCCATCCCTTATTTTGATTTCCTTAGGTTTCCACTATCCAGGAGTAAGAACGACCGGTTTAACAGTCAATTCATCGATCGCCACTATAGTATTTCGACTATAGGGATGTACAGTGAACTCCTAGCTTTATTTCGCACCGTACATTAGCTTACCCTGCCTACATGGATTCGTCTGCCTAACCATAGAAATCTTTTAAAGAACCCCGCCCCGTGTCACCGGGTACGACTTCACCTGACTTCATCCCTTTTGTGTCATTCAGCACAGCACTGGATGCAGGAGGATTAGGTACTTGTAGACTGACTGTTTTACAAGAACAGGACTTTCACCTGCTAATTGGAAGTAACAGTTAGAAAGAAAACCCTATATTAATTGCATAATGCAAGACATAGGGTTTTCTGTTCCACTCATTTCACTGAATGAATCAGCTTATAGAGTAACGTTTCGTTTAATTTTATTAAAGAGTTGTAAATGTAGCAGTTGAAACTAAAGATTTATTTCCAGCAGCATCAACAACTACTACGTATGCTTTATAAGCAGTTCCTGTTGTTAATGTAGTTAAATTTACTGTATTTGCAGCAGCAGTTGCAGCACCAGTTCCTTTAGCTACAGCAGTACCTTGAGCAATAACTTGATCAGCAGTTGGTGCCGGATCAGCATCAGCAAGTACTAAATAAGAATAAGTACCAGCTTCATTAGAAGTGAATTCTAAAACCCCACCAGTAGCTGTAGGTGTTGGTACACCAACAGCAGTTAAAGTTGGAGCAGTAGTATCTGCTACAATAGGTAATTCAACTGTTTTAGGTTCAATGTTTACAATTGTATTGCCCGCACCATCTTTGATGTAACGAACATCTTTAGCAGTTGAAATTGTTGCTACTGCAACTGGAGTTGCTAAAGTAACAGTTACTTCGTTACCTGTAGAACTAACAGAAGAAACTTCTACAGTTTTATCTTGAGCATCTTTAACGATAAAGTCTGATTTTGCTTCTGGCGTAGCAGTAACAGCTTCGTTAAATGTGAATTTAATTTGAGTACCAGTAGTACCTACTGCAACAGGTTCACCTTTAACAGTAGCTTTAATTTCATCTTCTACATTTTTACCAACTGTGATGTCAGCAATTTTTTCACCTAAAATATCAACTGTTTGAGCATTATTGATAGTAAGTTGTACACGAGCGTTATTTACTTTAACATCTTCGTTTAACTCAGTTTGTAATGTGAAAGTAGCTTTCTTTCCATTAGCAGATAGTTCAGAGTAATCTACTTTATAGTCACCGAATTTAAAGTCGCCTGCATTTAAAGATTGGATCGCAGTATCAAACTCTACTTCGATTTTCTTTTTATCAACTGCAGTTACAGTTGTTACAGCTGTTTTAGCAGCTACAATATCAGTTTTAGTAGCTTTTAAATCTTTTAGATAGTTATCAGCTAAGTCTTTAACTAACTGAATAGTAACTTCATTTTTACCAACTACTTGAGAAAGACCTTCGTTAAATGTAATAATAACACCTTTTGAATCACTAGTTACATTAAATGATGCAGGAGTAAGTGTTTTATTAGTCTCTAAGTTTTTAATAGTGTATTTAGAAGAATCTACTACTGATCCATCACCACTTGTAGACATTGCTTCACTGAACTGAACATAAAGTTGAGTGCTGTTTAAACGCGTAACTTTTTCTACTGTTGGTGGTGTAACATCTTTAACTGATAAAGTTGTTGTGTATGGAAGCATAACATTTTTCAATGTAGTATTATCACTTACACCATTAATAGCTAAAGTGTAATCAGTATTATCTTTTAAAGAATTTAAAAGTTTGATAGTAACTTCTTTATCTTTTACATTAACTGTACTTGAGATAGGTTGAACTTTACCATCTTTATCTTTAATTACATAGTTAGCAGCTTTTCCAGCTGTTTCTGAATCTAAAGTTTTAGTGAACTTGATTAAGATTTCTTTGTTATCTTTGTCTTTAACAAACGTAGAACTGATAACTTCTGGACGTGTTTGATCGATTACAGGAGTTACTTGAACTTTAGTATCTTTATCAATTACGTTACCAGAGTAGTCTTTCACATTAGTAACATATAAATCTGTTGTGTAAACAAGTTTATTGTCAGAATTAAATGTGAATTCAAACGTATCATCAGTAAGTTGTTTTACAGTTGAAGCTGTTTTTTTAGCTCCTCCTTGCATCCAGTAAACGTTAGAAGCAAATACTTGCTCTACAGGCTCAGAGAATTTAAGAACTACTTTCTCAAATGAAGCACTTACAACAGAAGTTACAGTTGGAGCAGTTTTATCTTCAACAACGTTGAATTTAGTATCAGCTTTCACTGTTTTGAAGTTGTTGTAATCTTGAGTACCTTCAGCAGTTAGAGTGTGTTCTCCATCTGTTAGAGTAGAAGATAATTTAATGATAACAGTGTTTAAGTTAGTTTGGATTGAACCAACAACTGTTTTACCATCAATTTGGAATTGTGATGTTTGAGCAGGTTTCACTGGCTCGCTGAATTGTACACGGATAGTTTTGTTACCTAAAGCTTCTACTTTAGCAACAGTTGGTACCGTATTGTCAAGTGGTTTGAATTTTAAATCTTTAACATTTAAAACTTTATCGCCAGCTTTAATGTTGTTAAGAGCTAATTTGTATTCTGATTGATTTTCAAGGTGGTCAACAACATTTAAAGTTACTGATTTACCATCTTCTGCAACAATTACTGAATCAACCACAGGATTTTTAGCACCAGAAAGAGTATAGTTATCTTTTTCAGAAGCTGTAGATGGATCAACTTTACCGTCGAACTCTACTACTACTTGTTTAAGGTTAGTTGCAGATACAGATTTAACTGCAGTAGCTGTAGTTACAACATAAGTAACTTTAGCTTTGTATTCAACATCCTTAATTTTGAAAGTAACTTCTGTTTCTTTATTAGGCTCTAAAGCTTTTTCTAAAGTAACAGTTTCTTTAGTACCATCAGATAAAGTAACGTTTAAAGTTTTAGCGTCAACTACTTCGATTTTGTCAACTTTTGGAGTAGCATCTACGTTTTCAACAGTACGTGAGAATACAACTGCGAAGTCTTGGCGAGTAATTGGAGCATTTGGGTTTAAGTTTGTTTTACCATTTGCTTCAGAACGAGTTAATTGTTTGTTTGGTGCGAATTCAGTAGCACTTACACCTTCAAAAATTCCGTTTTCTACAGTTGCTGCGATAGCATCGTAGTACCAAGCATCTGCTTTAACGTCTTTGAAGTCTACAGCGCCTTCTGCTTCTAATTCTAAAGCATTAGTGAAGATTGTAGCAGCTTCTGCACGTGAGATAGTTTTAAGTGGGTTGAAGTTGCCGTTAGCATCCCCTTGGATTACACCAGCGTCTACTAAAGATTGTACTGCTTCTTTAGCGTAGCCAGAGATTTTGTTGAAGTCGTTTAATTGTGCAGCAGATGCTACAGGTACGATTGCTGATGCAACTAATGCAGCTGTTGCTGATGCCGCGAAGAACTTACGGCCTTTGTTTTGCTTTGCCATTAATTTATTCCTCCCTAATATTCCTAAAAATTGATATTATTCCGATGAAAACTATAGTATCACCATAATTAGTTGCCTAAATTTATGTATTATAGCTTTCTCGAATAATTCAAAACTAAAGCAAATTTTCTTAGTAAAGTTACTAGAAAAAGAGTAGTAGAATACCATTCTAGTAAGCTTATTCACTTTCTACAATAATATAACATTATCTTTTCCGAAATTCAAGCACTGGGACATAAATTTAGATATAGAAGATTTTTTTACCATGGTACTTACTAGATGGCTACTTTCTTCCAACTAATTTTACCCTCAATTGTATTGGTAACATATAGTTCCATTTCCTATTATACCTGACTCTCCATAATAACCAAGCATTTTCTGGAATGGTTACTAAATTGTCAAAAATTAAAGATTCCCGTAATATTTTAGTTATATTTGTAAAGAAACAGAAACATAGGTAGAGTTTTTTAGCGAATTCCACCTCTTTCCTTCTCTTTTTAAGAGTTTCTTCATTATTAAATGCTAGCTAAATCTATCTGTCCCTATGTTGTAATAATAGATTACCTTTTTTTGTGTTACACTTTTGGTAGTTTGATAGAACAATTATCAGCTATTGAAGGGAGCTTGAAACATGAAACGAAAATTTCCTCTTTACGGGGCAGTGCTTGCAGGTATGCTCTATCTTGCGCCTACTACCGCTTCAGCAGAAGATATTTCGAAGCACTGGGCCTATCATGAAATGAACTATCTTATTACGAACGATTTAATGAAGGGTGACGAGTTTGGCAATTATCGTCCAAACGATGCTGTTACTCGAGCTGAATTCGCAGCATTTCTAGTCAGAACGCTTAACTTGCCAGCTGCTTCTAGTCAAGCAACCTTCTCAGATGTAAAGAAAGGCGACTGGTACTACGGAGTAATCGAGCAAGCGAGCTATCATGGTCTGATTAAAGGTGACGAGCAGGGAAAATTCAACCCGAACGCACATATTAATCGTCAGGAAATGGCGGCTATGTTAAAAAGAGCTCTTAATTATCAAAACATCCTTACATCTTCCTCCCCTATTAACTTTAGTGACAATGCTCGTATCGCAAAATGGGCCTATGCTGATGTACAAGCTGTCGTAACATCAGGGCTACTTGTAGGGAAGCCAAGTAATCAATTTGCACCACTTGCACAAACAACTCGTGCTGAAGCAGCGACCGTTCTCTATCGTTTAATTCATTTAGACGCACCAGAAACTGGTGGAAAGGAATATATAACGACGAATTACTCATTTGACTATTCCTCGGTGGTTAATAAACAAACTGCCAATAATCCAAAGGTCGACGGTGCTGGCATTTTTACTGCTAGCGACGCACTAGTGTCATACTATGTACACCCAAAGAGCGTTATGCAGGAAAGCCCATCTTTTTATCAATTTTTAAAATTATCCACTGTGGTCAATAATCTGAATGCCAAGGAACTAAATGACAAGGTACTTGCTAATAAAGGAAGCTTAGCAGGTATGGCTGATGCCTTTATTAAGGCGGGTGTCGATAATAATGTAAATGCTATCTATCTGGTATCACATGCTTTACATGAAACAGCTAATGGTGCCTCTGCGCTTATGAATGGCATTGAGGTAGGCTTAGATACGGGTGGAAAGCCAGTGATGGTCACTCCTGAAAATAGAGACAGTTTAACCGCTATTAAGAAAACGTATAATGCTTATGGTATTGGTGCTATTGATGCAGATGCTAATAAATTTGGTGCTGAGCGTGCTTATACAAATGGTTGGTTTACCGTGCAGGATGCGATTATCGGTGGAGCTCAATTTGTCAAAGATCAGTATATTAGTAAAGGACAAGACACGTTATATAAAATGCGCTGGAACCCTGATAATCCAACCGTCCATCAATATGCTACACATGTAATGTGGGCAGTCATTCAGGCGAAAAAGATTTATGATATTTATGAATTAGTTGGTGCACATACGACAACGAATATAGTGTTTGATGTTCCAGCTTATCAGGGTCAGCCTTCCGCTCCATCTTTACCAAGCCCTACGAAGCAATATGCTTTAGATTCCTATATAGCTGGGGCAATCGGAAAGGCTACTACTAATCTCAATATGAGAACGTATCCTAATACTGCAGATGCTGCATCCATAATGACGAATTTACCTAAAGATACATCCTTCAAAGTACTTGGAGAAAATGGTGGTTGGTTCAAAATAAGTGTCAATGGACAAGAGGGCTGGGTGTTTGATGATTATGTTCAGCTAGAAAATGGTTTACAGATTGTTAACATGAACATCACGCTCAATGTTCGAAGCGAACCGTCAACAACAGCTGCTATACTAGGTACAGTTAGACCAAATGGCTTTATTATCGGTGCAGTAGATGATAAAGGCGAATTCATAAAAAATGGTGCCTGGTATCAGGTTATCTATAATGGCAAAACCGGCTGGGTGCACGGCGATTATATTGTGAAAAAATGATTTTCCACGATCATCTAAAAAAGAGTGCGATATTGTTTCGCACTCTTTTTGTTGTCTTCATGACACGAATATAAAACACTATATAATAGAAGAAACTCAAATCGCCCTTTTAGGATCAATACCTTTCCCTCCTAAAAATTAGTGCATTTTTTAGTTTCATTTTCTTGTATTGTGCAAGGGGATTACCCTTTTTATAACGATGAATCCCCTTTTATGCAGCCTCTATCAATAGGTGAACTATTATCGAAAATTTCCTGTCAATATTGCTTTTATGGTATGATAGATTGCAGTGAAAAAGGAATTACAGAAAGGTTTGAACACTATATGAGGCATGTAACGATTATGGGCGTACCCTTTTTACATATTAGTCAGCAGGGGTTTGTAGATCTACTTGTTAATCGTATTGAACAGCAAGAAAAAACTTTCGTTGTGACAGCCAATCCTGAAGTTGTCATGCAGGCAAATGAAAATCCTACTGTGAAGGGATATTTAAATCAGGCAACCTACATTTGTGCGGATGGCATCGGTGTGGTTAAGGCTGCTCAAATCCTTGGAGATTCACTTCCAGAGCGTGTGACAGGCTATGATACCATGGTGAAACTGTTGGAGGTTGGTCAACAAAAGCGCTTTAAAATTTATTTATTGGGTGCACAAAAAGAAACAATTGAAAAGACCATTGCCAATATTCATAAGAATTATCCAAATGTTGAAGTTGTTGGCTATCATGATGGCTTCTTTGATTGGAATAACAATCACATTGCCGATGATATCGCAGCCTTACAACCTGATTTGGTGTTTGTTGCTTTAGGAGTACCGAGACAGGAAAAATGGATTACTGAAAATCTGGACAAGTTTTCAAAGGGCGTATTTATTGGTGTAGGTGGCTCCTTCGATGTCATCGCTGGCACCGTGAAGCGTGCACCAGTCATCTGGCAAAAGTTAAATCTTGAGTGGCTTTATCGATTACTTCGCCAGCCAAGTCGATTTATAAGAATGCTTGTTCTTCCACGTTTTGCTTTAAAGGTTTTCTCATTAAAGCTTAGAGGGCAGGGCACAGCAAAATGAGTCAATCAACATTTGTCAAAAGTACACTCGTCTTAACCATCGCGACATTACTTTCTAAGGTAATCGGAAGCATTTTCCGTATACCCCTTCAAAATATTGCTGGTGACGAAGTACTGGGTATTTTCAGTCTTGTCTATCCTGTCTATATGGTAGCTTTGTATTTATCTGTTGCGGGTATCCCTATTGCTATTTCTAAATTGATTGCGGAGGCCAACTCAAGTAAGGATACTGCCAAAATAAAGAAAATTTATGTAACCGCAAGAATCCTTGCCCTATCATTTGGCGTCATTAGTTTTACAATCATTTACGGTTTTTCAGCACAGATAGCGAATGCACTTGGTGGACCATCAACAGAAATTGCGTTAATTATTGTGGCACTGACATTACTTGTGGCTCCTTATATGGCCGTCTATCGTGGCTTTTTCCAAGGCTTTGGAGATATGCGACCTACTGCTATCTCTCAAGTAATTGAACAGTTAGTTCGAGTTGCATTAATTCTAATTGTTGCGTATTTCCTAGTTGCGATGGATTATTCAAATGATATTGTAGCTGGTGGAATTATGGCTGGTTCTGTCCTTGGGGCAATCGGTTCACTTGTTTATTTACTCTATAAATATTTCCGTTCTTCGGTAAAAGTAACGAACAAGGAAAAATATTCTAGCAAGGATTTCTCCACATATAGTAAGACTATTTTAAAGATCTCCATTCCAATTGCAATTGGTTCTGTTACAATGGCACTTTTTAACTTTGTAGATTCATTTACAGTCACATATGGCTTGAGAAATGCAGGCGCTGACGCAAGTGAAATTAGCTTCCTTTACGGAATATATGGTCGCGGGCTGACATTAGTTCAAATTACGACTGTATTTGCGTCTTCGATTATTTTACCGCTTGTGCCACTCATTACTACTAAGATTGCCGAACGTAAAATGGATGAAACACGCAGTATTATTGAGCGAACACACCGTATGACTCATCTAATATCATGGCCGGCTGCTATTGGACTGCTAGCCTTAACCTTGCCTTTAAATCTAGCCCTTTTCAAGGACTTAGAGGGAAGCTTAATGTTAGCCATGATTAACCTTAGCTCGGTCTTTACATCTCTGACTCTTCTCGGAACTGGTGTTTTACAGGGAATGAATGCTGCTAAAACAGGCGCTCTTATTATTTTAAGTGGCGTTGTTCTGAAGGTGTTTGCGAACATCTTCTTCATTCAAGCATTTGGTCTAGATGGTGCTGCCTATGCAACTTTATTGGTGTACTTTGTGTTATTTATTGTGAATACTGTCTTTATATATCGTATGATTCGCTTTACTGTTCTTGGAAAAGATACGGTGAAAATGATTGTGTCTTCGATCGTAATGGGAGCAGCCGTTGGTTTACCAACGCTTTGGCTTGATTTTACACATTGGTCTCGTATGTGGGCAATGGGCTATCTGACTATTGCCATCATCGTTGGAGGAGCTATATACTTCCTTTTACTTTGGGTAATGAAAGCTATTCATAAGCAAGATTTAAAGAAAATCCCTGTTATCGGAAAAAGATTTTCATAAATAAGAAAGGTAGGACACTTATGTCGAAACAGAAATGGCTTTGGGGAATTATTGTTCTTTTACTCGTCGTTTCCTCCACAGGTATTATGATGAGGTGGAATGCGGAGCAATCGAATGATTCTTATGAAATTGTGATTCCCTTTGATGAAATACAAACTGCAGATAAAAACAGTGATTTAACAATGGATGAAATCCTTTCTTCCTTAAAGGAAGCTGGACTGACAACTGTTAGTCTAGAGCCTTTAACGTTAAAGGAAATGGAAAAACAAAATTTAATTACTGTTTATAAAGAAAACGACCTAGCAGCACAATTATTATTTACACCTTATAAAGATGCTGTTGATCGTTCAAAGAGTGGTTACTATATTCGAGTACCTGAAAATGCTGACTACCAAAAACTCATCAAAAATAGCGTAGAGCCAGAGGAAGTTCAAATAGGAGAAGAGGCTTTTTATTTCCTCCCTACTTCTAACCATAACTTTGACTTAAAAACACCAATTGGCTACGATCAACCTGCTATGGATGTCATTAGTAAGCATGGATTAGGCTATGTCTTTAAAGTGGAAAATGCCGATAATGAAGTGGCTAACGATAAATTGGTGAATCAATTACTAGCTTTAAAAGATGGTTCATCAGGTCGCTTGCTTGGTCAAGGCGATGAAGCGATTGGCTTTGGACAAGAAGACGGCCATCAATTAGTAGAAAAATTAAGTGATGCTGGCTATTACTTCTATACAATTGAAAGTAATCCATTGAAGGGCGAAAGTAAAATCGCCCAAAAGACCGATTACAAGATGATTCGTTTGCATAGTATTAACATCAACAGACAAACGAAATTAAAGTTAAATGAAAGTATTGACCGTACAACAAGAGCTGTAAAAGAGCGTAATATCCGCTCTATCTTCTACCATATTAAAACAACTGGTAATGCCAAGGAAAATGTGGAGCAAACAATTGACTACTTAAATGGAGTACACGATGCAATGCCAGATCATTTCCAACCTGGCGAGCCAAAGCTGTTTGATAAGGTAGCTGTACCAGCCTGGGTCACAGCGGCTGTATTATTAGCAGGTATTTTATTTACCTTTATCGTTTCAGAATTAGTCAAATGGTTGCCTCTACGCTTTGCGGCAGCTGGATTTATGACAGTACTAGCTATTGCATACTTTATCCTGAAAAGTACTCTATTCTTACAGGCATTTGCATTAATTATTGCAGTCCTTGCACCTACCTATGCCGTAATTAAATCGGCTCAAGGTTCTACGAAAATGTCTAAAATTCTTGTGCAATACTTGAAGGCAGTAGCGATTAGCCTTATCGGGATTGTTATTGTCATTGGCTTATTAAATGGCAATGCCTTTATGACAGGCTTTGCTACGTTCAAAGGCGTGAAGTTAGTTTATCTGATTCCAATTATGGGCGTCCTCCTATTTACATTAATTGAGATCAACCGACTAGCTGATCAAAATATTAAAAAATCTTTATCAAATACGGTAACATTGTTAAACAAAGAATTAAAATATTGGCATGTACTTCTACTAATTGTGGTGGCGGGTATCGGTTTATTCTACATTAGCCGAACTGGTAACTCTGGCTCAGTTAGCGATTTAGAATTAGCGTTTAGACAATGGCTAGAAAATACCTTATATGTACGACCAAGAACGAAGGAATTCTTAATTGGTTTCCCATTCTTTGTTTTAGCATTATACGTAATGGGCATTAATCGCAAATGGGGTAGTATCTTACTCGTACCAGGTGTGATCGGGTTCTTATCAATCGTTAACACCTTTACACATTTACACATTCCAGTAGCTGTTTCTGTATTGCGTACACTATACAGTGTGTCTCTTGGTTTTGTTATAGGACTGGTCTTTATCCTAATTTTCAAAGTAGGTTATCGTTGGGTTTCTAAGGCAATCGCGAGGTGGTCATAATGCACATTGTTTTATCTGGCTATTATGGTTTCGATAATGTCGGAGATGATGCTATTCTGTTGTCCATTATTCAAGGCTTGAAGAAATGGCAACATGATATAGAAATCACTGTATTGTCGAATAACCCTTCTGCTACAGAGCAAACGTATGGCGTGAAAGCCGTGAATCGTTGGAAAATGAAAGAAATCCACCAATTGCTTAAAACAGCTGATGGACTTATTAGTGGCGGCGGCAGTTTAATGCAGGATCAAACTGGCATGAAAACTATTCCTTACTATGCGGGCGTTATTCAAATTGCAAAATGGCTGAAAAAGCCAGTATTTGTTTACGCCCAAGGTATGGGCCCAATCAACCACACTCTTAGTAAATTTATCGTGCGTAAAACCTTTAACAAGGTTGATCAAATTACCATTAGAGATAAAGCTTCCCAAACTCTTTTAACAGAGATTGGTGTACGTAAAGAGGCTAAAATCGTGCCGGATCCTGTTATGGGGCTAAACGGTGGCGACTTTCATTGTGAATGGTTAGAATATGAATCTCTAACAGCCGAAAGCT
This sequence comes from Lysinibacillus sp. A1, assembly GCF_000801965.1. NCBI lineage: Bacteria > Bacillati > Bacillota > Bacilli > Caryophanales > Bacillaceae > Lysinibacillus > Lysinibacillus sp. A1. The sequence goes on along the minus strand of NZ_JSZM01000017.1, from coordinate 157,319 downwards.
ATATATCAGTTAGTGTTCGTGACTGGCCATCTACAATAGCGTATAAAGAAAAAATAGCACATAGCCTAGACCAATTAGTGCGTCAGGGTGAGCAAATTGTTTTCTTACCCATGCATGGTGAGCATGATTTTAAAACTTCTCAGGAAGTGGCAGCACTCATGCAGGAAAAAAGCTTAATTGCTCCTTCCGATTTATCCATTGAGGAAAAAATCGCGGTTATTGGACAATCTCAATTATTAATTGGGATGCGATTACATTCCCTAATTTTTTCTGCCATTTATGCTACACCGTTTATCGCCATTTCGTATGATCCGAAAATTGATGCATTTGCTGATATTGTTGATCAACCGGTAATTGGGCATGTCGAGAAGGATGATTGGAACGGTGTCACATTGTTCGAACGAGCGATCGCCATTCTAGAATCGTATACGACCGTTCAAGAAAATATGCGTCAGGCTGTGCTGCCATTACAGCACGAAGCTACAGCAACGGCTAAATTAGCGATTGAGACTTTTTCTAAATAAACATTAAAAATGATGAATTTCAATATTAATTGAAATTCATCATTTTTTTCCGACCTCTAATAATTTTAAAACGGACTGTGCCTGCTGCATATGCATCGCCAAAACATATTGACTAGCCTGCATTAAAATCTGGGCTTTTACCATATTCATCATCTCTTTTGCAATATCAGCGTCTCGAATTCGTGACTCTGCTGCTTGTAAATTCTCTGCGGTATTCACATTGGCATTATAGGCATGTTCCAAACGGTTTTGATAGGCACCAAGACGAGAACGTTCATTGGATACTCGTTTTAAAGCGTCTTCCATAGAAGATATAGCCTTATCTGCCTCATCCCTCGTAGCAATCGAAACATCTTTCAAACCTAGTGCTTCTGAACCGACACCATTGATCAACAATTCAATGCTCTGCCCTGCATTGGCACCTGCCTGTATTTTAATCCCATTTGTTTCATAATCGCCGTTCAGTAATGTTTTTGTATTAAATTCAGTATCGGTTGATATACGTTGAATTTCCTTCTTCAGCTCTTGGAACTCCAAATCCAGTTGTTTCCGGTCTTCATCCGTCAATGTATCATTGGCTGCCTCCACTGCCAGTTCTCGCATACGCTGAATCATCGCATGTGTCTCATTTAATGCGCCCTCTGCTGTCTGCACTAATGAGATGCCATCCTGTATATTCTTTGCCCCCATATTCAATCCGCGAATTTGAGCACGCATTTTTTCAGATATGGCAAGACCGGCTGGATCATCTGCTGCACTATTAATTCGGTAACCTGTAGAAATTCGTAGCATTGCTTTACTCATAGCACCGTAATGTCGATTCATATTATTCAAGATCGACATCCCCGTAGCCGACCAATTACCTAACATTTACTCACCACCTTCTGTCACTTATATCGGTCTATCCTCCATTTTTTTAATATTTAGTTCGGGAATAGTTTCCAATATATCGGGATTTATTAACTATTTGCAGAAAAATTATTCTTTCCGCTAAACTTTTGACCTATCCTGGATAATAAAAGCACCCCTTTTTTCTAGTAAGAAAAGTGGGTGCTTAATGGGCATACCATCTATTCAATTTTGAAACCCCCAAGGTGATGGTTCTTTTGCTGTAATAGATTAAAAAAGAGTGATTTATTGTTCTCTAATAATGCTTGATCGATTAAGTTATCTAGATTTTTATTTTCAATCTCTGCAATAAGTTGATCAATTTCGCCTACAGTCACAGTCGATACAAGCGGAAGTTGTTGCTTTGGTGTTGCGCTTTCGAGTATAGGTGCCAGATGATCATGGACGTTCGTAATAAGGAGTAGCTGATAAAGTGGTAATCGAATAAATCGATTGCCCTTTTGGAATACAAACACCTCAGATAAATTTTCAATTTGTTGTGTCTTCATGTTGATAATCATCTCTTTACCTTCTATGGGAATGAAATGGAAAATCTCATTCTCTTTTAAAATAGAGAAATATTGATAAGCAAATACGAGACGTAATTTGTCTCCAGTAATTTTTGTATAAAACGGCTTCATGTATTGAACTTGCATCATCCTTCATCCCTCCCGATTATCTGATTATTCAGATTTTAACACAAATCAAAAGTCTTGTTAACTATCTTTGAATCAATTTCTTTCTTTCTGATCATTCAGCTTATCATTGCCTCATTTTAATCGTATAATGGAAGGACAGTCTTTTTTCCTTTACTACAATTAATCCATATTCAACATAGCCATATATGAAGAAAGGAGTGAGGTGATGGCATTGTCAATATCGCAATTGGCTAAAGAGCATCAAGAATTCGTGTTAACTAAATTAAAAGAAGCTGAACATGATTTACATCCTTCCTCTACGGAAGATGAAGAACTAGTCCGTCGTGCTGTCTTTTCGGTTAGAAATAAGTCAATTATTTTTGACCGTTTTAATGGAGCCAGTTCTATATTATATGCAACTGTCCAGGATGTCAGACCCGCTTCTGTTGAAATTGATTTCACCAAGGAAGAGCTACGCTGTAGCTGTCCTCACCCAAAATGGTGTCGACATCAGGTAGGTACTTTACTTGCTCTCTACCAGTACTTTGATTCAGTTCAAAATTGGTCGAGTGCTTGGCGTGCTCAAAAATCTGTCCAGTTAAAATCATTAGCTGATGAACGTAGCCCACAAAGTTGGTCCATGATGGTTGAGGAAGTAATGAAACGACTATTGCCACCAGGTCGCGTTTTAGAAGGCTATGGCCTTTCTGCTATAAGGACTGATGCCTTGGAGCGTCTTCGTCGACATATGCCTTTTGAGCGTGAATGGCAACCTCTTTATAAACTGTATATGGAGTTAGCTATTTTCAATACGATTTGGCGACATTTAAATGAAACACCTGGTCATTCATTGGATTCACCTTATATGAAATACTTTATTGATCAAAGCAGTCAATCGTTTGAGAGCATACTTACAGAGCTGACTAATCGGTCTCGACTTTTCGCGACTGATCCGTTTTATGATGCTCTTCAAGAGGAAGTACGGACGTTTTTATTAGAACGACATGGACTATTTCCAAATCGACTTCGCCTGTACATGCTACTTTGGGCGGTGCTTTTTTATGAAAAGCCTCGACGTGAGCAGGAATTAGATTATATAAATAATCTTGAAAACCTTTCAGCAGAAATATCATTAGAATCATTAAGGTTATTATTTTATGTACTCTTACAAAAAGAGGACTTACTGCTTGAAAGTTTGACACATATTAAATTGCAACATATACAAGATCTATTTGAACTCGCTACATTTGCTCAACGTGCTGGCGAATCACATGCGATGGCTATTATTTTACGAGCAATACTGCCAATGACAGAAGCCTTTTTACAGGAAGTCGTTCCAGTGGTACAACGCGCTCACTATGTTCGTCAATTTCAGCTTTTATTTGATGAAATACAGCTTACCGAGGAAGAGGAAGCCATTCTATACAGCGCCTTTGGAGTCTACGGCCTTCAACCATTCTCTTCGTTCTTAATTAAAAAAGGACGTTATCGAGATTGGGCAGCTCTTCATCAATTAAATCCTTCTTCACTATCTTATTTAGAGATGTGTGGATTAAAGGATGTGTTACAAGTTGAACCCGCTACGGTTTTACCTTTATATCACGTATATGCCATGGCGGAAATTGCCCAAAAATCACGCATGAATTATAAGCAGGCAGTGCGCATTTGGAAAAGTATGCGTAGTGCCGCAAAACGGGCTGGTAAAATGGCTTATTTTGAAACGTATATACAAACAATTCGTTCAGAATATAAGCGACTCCGTGCGTTACAGGAAGAAATCGAGAAAGGAAACTTAGTATGATGACAATAAATGCCAATGCTCCTTCCCCTTTTTCTAAAACTCAACAGCTTCGTATTGATGTAGCTCGGGAAGGATATTTTACGTTGCGGGGCTTTACTGCAAATGGTACAACAATCGACGTAGAAACATTCAAATCTTCATTGTTCTTTACGTATGAGGCAAATATCTACGGCTTACTAACCAATCAGGCTGATTTAACAATCGAGGTGTCCACTGCTGAGCTTCTTGATATTTTTTCATTAAGCTATCAACATCCCTTTATCAGCTGGGTTGGTGTAAATGAAGATAGTAAAGAATGGCTCGGTAAAGTATTGGCGTTACAAGCTTATTGGCAGGAGCCCTCTCTTTGGTCACATGCTGTCATTGCAAAGGATTTTTCTTCACTATCCTTTCCTATAGAGAATATAGATTCTGCATTATTAGAAATGGCGGTACAGCAAAAACTTTCACAAGTTGGCCTAATACTTTCTGATTTACCAAAGCTATTGCCCTTTTTCTTGCGAGGTGGCTGGCCATTAGATCAAACTCGCCAAGTTGGTGCGATTACAGTGTCTTTACGATTAAGTGAGCCAGAAGAAGATTCAGATGTTTGGCTATTAGAAACGGTCCTTAGTACCCCTACAACAAAAAATTACTGGACACCTGCCATTCGTAAGCAGTCATTACTTATCGAAGATGCTCTACCTACAAAATGGCAAATGTTTGCAACTGAAATTGAGCAGCAACAACAACAAATAGCCGATCTACTATCTAAAGATGCGATCAGTAGCGAAACCTTTATTCGTGTGACACTTGAAGACATGGAGGTACGATCTTTTTTACGTGAGGATCTTGCCAGATTACAGGCACTTGGCTTTGATGTGGTACTTCCTGCATGGCTAAAGGATTTAAAACAATCCAAATTCCGTGTCCGTGTCACAACTAGCAATGCATCCACAAAAAAAGTCGCTGGATTAGATGATATTTTAACGTTCAAGTGGCAATTTTCAATGAATGGACAGACCATTTCGCCTGAGCTATTTAAAAAGTTAGTGGAGGAAAAGCGTGAATTTATTCGAATAGGAACAGAATGGTTCCGTGTTGACGCTAACTGGATGCAAGAAATGCGTGCTCTAATGCAGCAGGCAGAAAATGAGAGCTGGACTGTCCGAGAATTATTATTCAGAGAATTGCCTGAGGATTTATCTGCACCTCTTGAAGAAGAGGATGCTGAAGATGCGCTTCGGGATGATCCTATCTTTGCATTGGAGATACAACAATCGTTAAAGGCTTATATGGAACAGCTCTTAGATAAAAAGGGTTTACCTGCTGTGCCAATTCCAGAGTCATTACAAACAGAATTACGTCCTTATCAAATTGATGGCTTTGAATGGCTAGTCTTTATGCGTCAGCAAGGTTTCGGTGCGTGTCTAGCCGATGATATGGGTCTTGGTAAAACAGTACAGATGATAGCCTATTTACTTCATATATATGAAGCAATAGCTGATTATACAAAACCATCCATTATTATTTGCCCAACCTCAGTGCTTGGTAACTGGCAGAAGGAGCTTGCTCGATTCGCTCCTTCACTAATTGTCCATACTCATTACCAAACTAACCGTGCAAAAGATGATGATTTCAAAAAAATGATATCGATTGATCAGCCACATGTCATTTTATCAACCTATGGCACTGTGTCACAGGATACTGAATTTTTACAGGATATTGACTGGGCAACTGTTGTATTAGATGAAGCTCAAAATATAAAAAACATGCAGACCTTACAATCAAAAGCCATTCGTAAATTACTGGGTGATCATCACATTGCACTGACTGGCACGCCTGTAGAAAATCGTTTATCTGAGCTTTGGGCTATCTTTGATTTTATTCATAAAGGCTATTTAGGTAGCTTTGGTCGCTTTAATGAAGAATTTATATTGCCCATTGAACGAGATGAATCTGAATCCCATAAACAAAAGCTACGCACGAAAATTCAACCATTCTTATTACGTAGGACAAAACGTGATCCGCATTTGCAGCTGAACTTGCCAGATAAGCTAGAATCAAATGAGTATTGTCCATTAACAGCCGAGCAAGCTTCTCTTTATGAAGGCTATATTTTAGAGACGCTTGATCAGCTAGAAGAGTTAACAGGCTTTCAAAAAAAGGGACGCGTCTTAAAAATGCTCAGTAAATTAAAGCAACTATGTAATCATCCTGCCCTATATTTAAAGGAACCTTTCGAGGATGCCGAAACAATGCTTGCACGTTCGGCAAAGCTAGAGCGCATTGTGCAAATGGCGGCTGAAATTGTGGACAATGGCGAGCAATGTCTGATTTTTACACAGTATATCGGAATGGGACAATTGCTACAGCATTGTTTAAGTGAATTATACAATGTAGATGCACCTTTTTTAACCGGTGCCATGCCTAAGCAGCAACGAGACCGCTTAGTAGAGGCGTTTCAGGCAGGAGATTTCCCGATATTTATTCTCTCCTTAAAAGCAGGTGGAACAGGACTTAATTTAACAGCTGCTAATCATGTCTTACATGCAGATCGCTGGTGGAATCCCGCTGTCGAAAATCAAGCAACCGATCGTGCTTATCGCATCGGTCAAACACAATTTGTGCAAGTCCATAAATTTGTAACACTTGGCACAATTGAAGAAAAGATAGATAAAATGCTAGCGCAAAAATCAGCACTATCTGAAGAACTTATTCAATCAAGCCAGTGGTTGACTGAATTAGAGGATCAAGAACTTCGTGACCTCATTTCATTAGATATATATTAATGACAAGCGCCAAGGGCAAAAGTTCTTGGCGCTTTTTCAGTGGAACCATGTTTACTTCTCTTCTCTTCCCTACTTACTTCATAAACATATTCAGTTGTGTTAAAAATTTCATTGCTGTGCGGTCTACAGCAACTTTTCAGTAAAAGTTAGTCCACATCATTCCTTTCTGTTACAACGGTGCAAGAAGATTAAGGAGAATGGCGGATCAGACAATAATTTTTCCTGCGCCGTATGTAGCATGCTATGGCAGTACAAAGTCTTTTAAGTCTTCCTGTTCATTCGGAGGAGGTGGCGTCACAATTGAAGCTTCGCCACTGTCCCTTTGTTTAAGCTGATAAAAATGAACATCTTCGACCACTACTTCTGTCATAAAAATTTTAGTGTTTTCTTCATTTACAAATGACCTAGTTTGAATACGGCCGTTTGCACCAATTAATGAGCCTTTCCCGCAATACTTGACAATATGTTCTGCAAGCCTTCCCCAAACTGTACAGAATATGAAATCTGTGTCTACTTCCCCATGATTATTTTTGAAATTGCGATTAATGGCAAGTGAAAAATGAGTCTGCACACGATTTCCAGATAAGTAGCGTAATACCGGATCTTTCGTAAACCTTCCGACCAGTCCGACTTGATTCATTCATTCACCTCCTTTGCTTTGGATTGCTCTCATCTTACAAAACGATTCCAATATTAGCAAAATCAGAAAGTGATAATTTGCATCAATTCTTCAGCATAAAATAGGTAAATTACCTGTTTTATTTTTCTTTTATTTCTTATTTTTTCACCAGAATGCTTTAGGCAGTAATGGCAAATGCTATTTCATGAAATCAGCAATTTCGCATTTATTGAGATTAACGAGCAGGTGCGTATGACCAACAACCGTAGCCGTATGTGTTATACTAAAAGAATGACAGACTTAGGAGGAATATACATAATGAAAACATTTAAAATGCTTTCCTTTGACCTTGTCACAAAAGATGGCGTGCAACCATTCCCTTTAGTCGATGGCATTATTATTAATCAGGAAAATAGCCATCAGTCTTGGGTACTCGAATTGTTTATGGAAAAACAATATCGCTCAACCTTTGATGAGCTCTTAGCGAATGCTACTATTTTTAATGTACGTGCCGTTATTTCATTTCCCGATAATGAACCCGCTCCTTTCCAGGTAATCGTACATACTGTTCAAGAAATCGGTGACCATGTATCCGTACTTTTAAAAGGTACACTCAAGATAAAACGCTCTAAATATGCTGAACAATTACTTTCTGAACTACTAGCTGAAGGTGTTTCTTTAGAACATTTACTGGAACGCTTTACAAAAGATATGAAACAGCGGCCAAAATTAAAGAATGACTGACGATGCAAAATTTTTGCATCGTTTTTTAACGCTTGTACAATCTTGGAAATTTTTCTGTTAGATGTGGGCTTGTAAGCACAGGTCTTTAGTGAACAAGATCATGAGTAGCGTAAAATATTATATTTATATAGTTACTCCGCTTCCCTGACTCATAAAAAAAGAGTGTTTTCCATATAGGAAACACTCTTTTGATATTATCGATTGTTCATACCATCACGATACTTCTCAGTGTCGTTGGCTTTTTCATCCACCATGTTGTCATTACGCTCAACACCGTTTACGCCATTCGCATTTGGTACGTTGTCATAGCCATTTGTGCTGTTAATATCAGCATTTGACCCAGGCGTTGTTGCTTCAGGTAATGTTGTATTTTCATTTACAGTACCTCGTTCAACACCATTTACATTTCGATCGTATGCATCGTCTCGATTATTCGGATCCAATGCGTCCTCGACACGATCCACACCATTACGAACGTCATTCTCTGCGTCTCTCACAGGATGATCTTCAACTGCATTATTTCCCCAGTTACATCCTCCAAGGAATACAGTAGCCAGAATAATGGTTAAAAATGACATTTTCCACATAGCAAAAAACCTCCTTTCTTGGTACTATGTCATCAAATACATCATGTGTATTTGTGATCTAACATAGATTGCCCGAGAAAGGAGGGAACTATCCGATTTTTGTTCAAACTATTTCTGTTTTTCTTTTAATAACTGTTCAATATATGCTGCTTCTGCTTTACAGTCATAGCTATAGTCTGTGCCTAGCTCTTTTTGCAATGCCTCGATTGTTTCAACTTGCTGTGCTGTTGGTTCTTCATTTAAAATTTTGGCAATGACCTCATCAATTTTTTGTGCCATCTCTTCATGAAACTCTGCACTCATCAATATTTCGGCTGGAATTTTTTCAATCCATGCTGCATTCTCTTGGAAATAAGTCTGCCAGCTTGCAATGAAGTCTTCCATAGAAAAGCGCTCTTCATCCCAACCAATACTTGCTAAGTATGTTTCAAAAGATGTTGAAATAGAACGAGTAATGCTAATTTTAATACCTGAAGACAATTCCTTATACATCTTAATAATCCTCCTACGTTTGTAAAACCTAAAAATTACATCTATTTCAATTCACAATCGCTTAATCGCCATCGCAATTTAAGAACCTACTAGTCTCAATTTTTTTGACTTGACTTTATCTATTTTATATCTTGTGGTCTATAAATGCAAATTATGCTTGCTTTGGCTGCTCAGGTCCAATTGCAAATAGAATATCGGCTTCACATACAAGTTCTCCATCTACAGTTGCTATTCCATGTCCTTTACCCATCGAACCACGAAGTTTTACAAACTCCACTTCCAATTTAAGTTGGTCTCCAGGTACTACTTGACGTTTGAAACGACAGTTATCAACACCCGTTAAAAATGCCAAACGTCCTTTAAATTCTTCTGCATTTAAAAGAGCTACTCCACCTACTTGTGCTAATGCCTCTACAATTAGCACACCTGGCATTACTGGATATCCTGGGAAGTGCCCATTAAAGAAATCCTCATTCATAGAAACATTCTTTAAGCCTACTGCACGTTTTCCTTCTTCTAATTCAATAATGCGATCTACAAATAAAAATGGATAGCGGTGTGGTAAAATTGCTTGAATTTGCTCTGCTGTTAACATGTCATATCCCCCTCAAAATAAAGTATGTATACACAAAGTAAGGTAAAGAATAAAATTATTCTTTACCATGCATAATATCAAATATATGTTGCCATGTTTCTCTTTTGAAAATATCCATAGCATTTCCTTCTCCAATAACACTAAAGCCAACCATTGCGCCTAACGTTGCGGCAGCAACAACTAAGATGAGAACAATTACAATGCGTAACCAAATCGGAATCAGTCGGATTTGCACCCATCGAACCTCGCGTTGCTCTCCATTTGAGCGGCGTTCTTTCTTTTCTGGTTGCGTATCGGTTTCTTGTGTCGGCACAGAACGTCGACGTGAATCGTTTGTCATAAATTGTACTCCTCTTCATTCCTTGCTTTTTAGGATGACTTCCTATCGAATACCATTAATAAGACCAAGCATTTGGTCTGCTAATGTAACCGTTCTTGCATTGAATTGATAGGAACGTTGTGTTTGAATTAGTTCTGTCATTTCCTTCGAAAGGTTAACGTTGGACATTTCTAAAGTACCACCTTGCATGCCAATTTGCTGACGATTAGCACCTACTAGCTCTGTTAGAACCTCAGCTTGTGTAAAGCCAAGTTCAGCAAGGTTGTCTGGTAATCCAACATAAGAACCTGAAACATGTTCCATTAGTTGCGGTTTTTGGAATTCAGTAACCGCTAAATCCGTACGAATGATATCGCCATTTGGATAAGATGCTTCTAGTATACCACCATCTCGTACTGAAAATCCTTGCACATTATCTGGTAATGTAATAGCTTGTCCAGCAGCATTTGCCACTGGGTATCCCTCAGCCGTTACTAGCATAACTGTTCCATTATTTAGCGGCGATAAATAAAAGTCACCTTGTCGAGTATACACTGTTTCGGTTCCATTTTCACCATTTGGCATTAAAATATTGAAATATTGTTTTGCTGTTGTAAAGGCTAAGTCTAAATCTCGATTAGTCGTTTGCAAAGAACCTTGCTTTTGATTGGATTTAATTTGGCCAAGCATTGCGCCTGATCCATAGCGAATACCAACAGGTGTTTGTCGCTCAGCACGATCCAATTTGTCGTTATTAAACTGTTGATAGAGTAACTCATTGAAAGATGCTTCCTTCGCTTTAAAGCCTGTTGTATTGCTATTGGCGATGTTATTACTAATCGTATCAAGTTTATTTTGTAATTGGCCCATTGTATTAGTTGCTGTAATCATTGTACGTAGCATTTATAAAAAGCCTCCTGTTCTGTTTCGTCCATTAAATTTTACCGATTTCATTAACAGCTTTTTCCATGCTGCGATCATAAGCTTGTAATACTTTTTGATTGGCTTCAAATGCTCGGTACGCTGTCATTAAATCTGTCATGGCACGACCAGAATCTACGTTTGATCCCTCTAAGAAGTTTTGTCGTAGTGTAAAGGAAACACCATTCGCTCCATAGGCTGATGGCAGGTTTACGCCATTTTCTGTTCGAATAAGACCGTTATCTTGTTTCTGTAGCATATTCGGATTGGCAGCATATGATACGCCTACTCGCGCTACTTGCTGATTATTAACGTAAATGGCGCCACTTTCATCGAGGCGAAAATCATCATTAGGTAACTGGATTCGTTGTCCAGCATCATTTAACACATAAAGGCCTTGCCCATTTACTAAATAGCCTTGGCCATCCAAAGTAAAATTACCATTACGTGTATAGGCTTCTCCACCATCTGGATGTGCGAGTCTGAAGAATATTGAGCCAGATACACCCTCTTCATTTTGTGGTAAGTTTCCATCAATCAATGCCATATCTGTTGTAAAATCCGTGCTATAGATTTGGCCCTGTATGTAATTTGGTAATGTTTCTTGTAAATATGTCCCCGTATTTAATGCGCCTACTTGATTCATATATTCGGCACCAGCTTGTTGATTGGCAGGCGCATTTGTTTTTCCGATGCTAGACATCAGCATATCTGGAAATGAACGAATCGTTGATTGGTCTGCCTTAAATCCCGGTGTATTCGCATTAGCTAAATTGTTGGATAGTAATTCTGTTCTTCTTTGTTGCGTGATCATACCGGTTGCAACTGTATAAAAACCTTTAAACAAAGAGATCACCTCATTTTAATTTTATAAGGACGCTGGTACACGATCTATATTTTCGAGCATAATGCCTGTACCAATAGCTACACAATCCATTGGTCTTTCAGCAATGAAGACAGGTACCTTTAATTCTTCAATTAATAGTTGGTCCATACCATGTAAAAGTGCTCCGCCACCAGTAATAATAACGCCGCGATCGATGATATCAGCCGATAGCTCCGGTGGTGTTTTTTCTAAAACATTTTTTGCAGATTGAACGATCATTGCTACAGATTCGTGTAATGCACGTTCGATCTCTTCAGAATGAATAGAAATTGTACGTGGTAAACCTGTCACCATATCACGACCTCGGATATCCATTGTATCATTACGACTACCTTTGAAAACTGTTCCGATTGTCATTTTGATGGCTTCTGCTGTGCGTTCACCAATTAGCAATTTATATTCTTTTTTAATATATTGTAAAATATCGTTATCAAACACATCCCCTGCCACTTTAATGGATTCACTTGTGACAATATCACCCATTGAAAGAACGGCAATATCTGTTGTTCCACCGCCGATATCAACTACCATATTTCCGCTTGGTTGGAAGATATCCATGCCTGCACCAATCGCTGCTACTTTTGGCTCTTCCTCTAAATATACTTTTTTACCGCCTGATTTCTCTGCCGCTTCACGAATTGCCTTTTGCTCAACACTTGTAATATTCGTTGGACAACAAATTAGAATACGTGGCTTTGCTAAAAATCCTTTGACATTTAATTTATTGATGAAATGTCTTAACATCGCTTCAGTCACATCAAAATCTGCAATGACTCCATCTCTGAGTGGGCGAATTGCTGTAATATTACCTGGCGTTCTCCCTACCATTTGGCGAGCTTCTTCCCCTACCGCTAATACTTTATTTGTCTTTTTATCAATAGCCACTACAGATGGTTCATTTAGGACAATCCCCTTACCTTTAACATGGATTAATACGTTCGCAGTACCTAAGTCAATGCCGATATCTTTCGAAAACATTTTATAATTTCTCCTTCCCGCCAGTTCCAACTACATAACGTTCATTTTATCTCTTTATCTAGAATATTTTATCATATTCTATTGGTAATTTCACCCTAAATTTAATGATAAAGACTGCTTTCTTTTCACGTTCTGGACGGCAATAATATAGTATTACTTTACCTTATACAAACTTATTTTATGCCTGTTCACACAACAAAAAAGAACGAATCAATCTTGACTCGCTCTTTCTTTCCACTTGTTTTTCGTTGCTTCTCCTCCGCGAATATGACGTACGGCCTTATGGTAGGCGAGTATTTCTTTCACTTGGTCAGCTAATCCTTCATGAATTGTTGGTAATCGCTCTGTTAAATCTTTGTGCACCGTACTTTTTGAATAACCAGTCATTTTCGCGAGGACTCGCACAGTCTCACGCGTCTCAATCAGTAATTCACCGAGGCGTATGCAGCGCTTCCGAATGTGCTCATGCACGTTCTTCGTCCTTTCCACACAATTTCACAAAATGCTTTGGCAATCAGATGCACATTTGCGCATTTCTTCACCTTATGTGAGGACAAAGCTATTCAGAACACGTTTTGCATTTTCCTAATAAAATGCTGATTTTTTATGCGTTACTAGCTTTTAGAATTAAAAAGCTAGTAATTTTTTCGGATTAATATATTTTCCGTCTTCAACTACTTCGAAATGCATGTGGACGCCAGCCGCTTGATTCCACTCGTTATCAGTCGCTTTTCCTAAAGCTTGACCTTGAGTAACCTCATCGCCTTCTTTTACAGCGATATCCTTTACAGAGCTATAATGTGTTTGCATGCCATTTGGATGCTCGATGACAATTTTATTGCCTGTAAATGCGTCTAGTTTTACTTCTAGTACTTTACCAGTCATTGCAGCTAGTACTTCAAATTCTTCTCCATTCATAGCAATAGAGATACCAGAAGACGTTGTAAATGTTTGATTAAATACCATTAGTGCATTTTCACGAGACTCTTCATTCGCTTCTAGCTCATAAAACTCTTGTAAGATTTGTACTTTACTAAGGCTCTCTTCTTTGAATGGATACATCATGTTTTCAGTACGTGCATTTGTTTCTACAACAGGACCTGAATCAACTTCTGCTAAATCTGGTAACGGTGCCTCTTCTACTTTAGATACGAGACTATTGTAACCAAATAACAATCCTGCTAGAACTAGTGCACCACCTGTGTAAACTACCGGCCAAAACCATGGTTTCTTTTGTAACTGACCATTTTCCTTTTGATTTGGATTCTGGTTTTGAGAAGCTTTATTATTTTTATCCTCTCTCATTTTCATCACCTCTAGTTGCAGTGTGAACAACTAGAAGTTATTTTAAACATGCATCTATTTTTTTTATTTCAATATCTTGATAATAATAGTGTAAAATTTCAGCAGCAGTTTTCCCTTCATTTGCCATAGCCTCTGCCCCATATTGACTCATTCCTACTCCATGACCATATCCTTTAGTTTTTACATGAACCTTTCTAGTATTACCATTATAAACAATTAAAAAATCAGTGGATGGTATTCCAAGAAACGTTCGAACCTCTCTCCCTGTCCAAACATTATTCCCTAACTGTAGACGCTCCACACGCCCTGAGTCATTGTAAAATAGCTGTATACGATTAAAATCACTAGCTTGCCATTGTATTGGCCATAATTTATTCCATTGTGCTAGCGACCACTCTTGCTCTGCCTCAAATTTAGGAGATGTTTGATCTGAAACACTTGCAACACTTTGCAAATATGGAATATTATTTCCACTATAGCCGTAGGCACTTTCAGTTTGTCCATTACTTGTTGAATGAAACATAGCTGTAATTAAATCATTATTATAAAGAAGAACTTGTCCTTTCGTTTCATTGATGGCTTCGACAATTTTCTTTTCATTTCCCAGGAAATTGCTAGCCCAATTCGCTTTTCTTTGACTCTCATCATAGAAAACTTGCTTTGCTACAGTCGGTGCGATTGCTTTTTTACCGTAATTTGTCGTTTTTAATGCATAAGTACGTGCTGCAATTGCCTGTGCCTTCAATGCCTCCTTTTTAAAAGAAACAGGCATTTCTGCCGCTACTACCCCGGTTATATACGTCTCTAAAGGGATTTTTTCCTTTTGTCCCTCCACTTCTATAAATAGTTCACAAGCTTTTTCATCCGCTGTTGGAGGTTGCACTTCCTCCCGTCTTTCGCTTACCCCTAAAACAGGAAGCACATATAACGCTCCCAATAAACAAAGGACACCTATACTAATCATCCATTTTTTCATAAGGAATAATATGCTTGATACTATTTAGTTATGAGAAATAAAAAAACCCCTCTGCTACTGTAAGCAAAGGGTTTTAACATCATATTAGTTTGTAGGTAATTCAACAGAAATGTCTTCAGCTGTCACAACTTCTTCATCCGTAATACGTTCAATATTTGCCCCAAGAGAAGCCAATTTACCATGGAAATCAACATATCCACGATCTAAATGGTGAAGCTTTGTAACACGTGTAATTCCTTCTGATACTAAACCTGCTAAAATCAGTGCAGCCGCAGCTCGTAAATCCGTTGCCATTACTTCAGCACCCTGAAGCTGTACTGGCCCCTCAATAAACACAGAGCGTCCTTCTATTTTAGCACCCGCATTCATGCGACGGAACTCCTCAACATGCATAAAACGATTTTCAAATACGGTCTCTGTAATGATACTCGTACCTTCTGCAGTCAACATTAAGGCCATCATTTGTGATTGCATATCTGTCGGGAAGCCTGGATGTGGCATTGTTTTAATATCTACAGCTTTTAATGTCTGAGGAACACGTACACGAATACCTTCATCCAATTCTATAATTTCTACGCCCATTTCGCGCATCTTCGCAATCAAAGCTGTCATATGCTCAGGAACTGCGTTTTCGATGACCACATCACCCTTAGTAATAGCTGCTGCTACCATAAATGTACCAGCCTCAATGCGGTCGGGAATAATATGATGCTCTACTCCATATAATGTATCGACTCCTTCGATACGAATCGTATTTGTACCAGCACCAATTACACGACCACCCATACTATTAATGAAGTTAGCAAGGTCAACGATTTCAGGCTCCTTTGCAGCATTTTCAATCACAGTTGTCCCTTCTGCTAGAGATGCTGCTGTCATAATATTTTCAGTTGCCCCAACACTTGGGAAGTCTAAATATACATTTGCTCCTTTTAAACGACCCTCTGTCTTTGCCTCTACATAGCCATGACCAAATGAAATCTTCGCCCCCATTGCTTCGAAACCTTTTAAGTGTAATTCAATTGGGCGAGAACCGATTGCACATCCTCCTGGTAACGCAACACGAGCATAACCATTACGCGCAAGCAATGATCCCATTACTAAAATAGATGCACGCATTTTACTAACAAACTCAAACTGTGCTTCACTAGAAAGTTCTTTTGTTGCATCTATATATACGGCATTATCTTCAGGTATATATGTAACTGCTGCGTTTAAACTTTTAAGTACTTCGTTTATTGTAAAGACGTCTGCTAAGTTAGGGACTTCTTTAATTACATTTTCTCCCTTTGAAGCAAGTAAAGCTGCTGCCAGGATTGGTAACACTGCATTTTTTGCGCCCTCTACACGTACTTTTCCCTGTAGTTTTTGGCCGCCAGTCACTATTATTTTATCCACCCTATGTCCCTCCGAATTCAATCTATTAACCTACCGAATTTTTATTTTAATAAAGAAGTATAATGTCATAATCAGTAAACAAACAACTCTATAGTACAACTTTTTTAACGCCCATTCAAGCGTCCAAATCACTATTTTAAGGCATTATTAGATATTTTGCTATTTATTTATTGTACGCTATCAAATTTTTTTTGTGAATGACCAATAACCAGTTCGCTTCTAATACATACCCAAAGATGTATGAACAAAAAACAACTTTTAGAAGTTTTTTTATACATAGTTCAAAGGGCCACATAAATGTTATTATAAAGTCCTTTGAAGTATGTAGTGTTGAGGTGTAAGATTCGAATTGATATTGTCGAGGCTTTAAAATAAGTATGGAAGTTTTCCAGACCAGTTAGATATTTGTAGAAAGAAATTGGATACAGCAGAACCAATTGTAATACTCAATAAAATATAAATAAGTTGAATCTGAAATACTCTATTCTTCTTGAATAATTTTTCTGTCATAAAAGCCTGTAATGCGTAAAATGTAATAGCTATAAAAAACAAATGAGATAATATACCCAATAAAGCTTCTTGTCCTATTGCTTCATAAAGCTCCATTTTTCCCCCTCCAACTGTCCTTTAATATCAAGCACTTTAAAAAACGGGCAGATGCTATATCTGCCCGTTAAAAATGAATTAGATATTACCCTCATGAACGTTGATACGATTCAACGCACGTTTTAATGCTAGGTCAGCACGTTTGAAATCAATGTTGTCTTGTTTACCTTGAAGACGTCCTTCAGCACGTTTAACGGCTTCTTTTGCACGTTGAACATCAATATTTACAGCAACTTCAGCAGAAGGCGCTAAAATAGAGATCTTTTCTGGACGAACTTCAATGAAACCACCGCTAACAGCAACAATGTCAGTAGAACCGTCTGCTTTTTTCAGCTTCACTGCACCAATTGCAAGTGGAGCAACCATTGGAATATGGCCTGCAAGAACACCGATTTCTCCTGAAGTTGTTTTAGCGATTACCATTGATACTTCAGAATCGTATACCGGGCCGTCGGGAGTGACAATATTGACTAGAACTGTCTTCATATTTTTTCCTCCTCGTCCCTAGTATTAAACCTCTACGCCCATGCTTTTCGCTTTTTCAACTACTTCATCAATTGAACCAACTAGACGGAAAGCATCTTCTGGTAGGTGATCCCATTTGCCATCAAGGATTTCCTTGAATGAACGAACAGTTTCTTTTACAGGTACATAAGAACCTTTTTGACCAGTGAATTGTTCCGCTACGTGGAAGTTTTGTGATAAGAAGAATTGAATACGACGAGCACGTTCTACTGTTTGTTTATCTTCATCAGATAACTCATCCATACCTAAAATTGCAATGATATCTTGTAATTCACGGTAACGTTGGATTGTACGTTGTACACCAGTAGCAATTGCATAGTGCTCAGCGCCTACGATTTCAGGTGATAACGCACGTGAAGTCGAAGCTAATGGGTCAACCGCAGGGTAGATACCCATTTCTGATAATTTACGCTCAAGGTTAGTAGTTGCATCTAAGTGGGCGAAAGTTGTAGCTGGAGCCGGGTCAGTATAGTCATCGGCTGGTACATAGATCGCTTGGATAGAAGTTACAGATCCTTTGTTCGTAGATGTAATACGCTCTTGTAGTTTACCCATTTCTGTAGCAAGTGTTGGTTGGTAACCTACCGCTGAAGGCATACGACCTAATAGGGCAGAAACCTCAGAACCTGCTTGCGTGAAACGGAAGATATTGTCGATGAATAAAAGTACGTCAGCACCTTGCTCATCACGGAAGTATTCTGCCATTGTAAGACCCGTTAAAGCTACACGCATACGTGCACCTGGTGGCTCATTCATTTGACCGAATACCATCGCTGTTTGCTTGATAACGCCTGAATCGCTCATCTCGAAGAATAAGTCGTTCCCTTCACGAGTACGCTCACCTACACCAGCGAATACAGAGATACCAGAGTGCTCTTGTGCGATGTTATTGATTAATTCTTGGATTAATACTGTTTTACCTACGCCGGCACCACCGAACAGACCGATTTTACCACCTTTGATGTATGGTGCTAATAAGTCTACTACTTTGATACCTGTTTCAAGAATTTCAACTGTAGTTGAAAGTTCTTCGAATGTTGGTGCTTCGCGGTGAATTGAATCACGACGAGCGTCAGCTGGAATCTCTTCACCTAAGTCGATTACTTCACCTAGTACGTTGAATACACGACCTAAAGTAACTTCACCAACTGGTACTGAGATAGCTTTTCCTGAGTCTGTTACTTCTGCTCCACGTTGTAAGCCATCAGTAGATGACATTGCAATTGTACGAACAGAATCATCACCTAAATGAAGCGCAACTTCTAATGCAAGAATTGTTGGTTCTTCATTAGGACGTTCAATCTTAACTGTTAGTGAGTTATAGATTGCTGGTAATTGGCCATTGTCAAATTTTACGTCAACAACTGGACCCATTACTTGAATAACATGTCCTTTATTCATTACTGTGTATCCTCCTATCGTATTCTTATACGACATTGGGAAGCTGGCCTATTCTAAGGCTGCAGCTCCACCAACGATTTCTGTAATTTCTTGTGTAATCGCCGCTTGACGCGCACGGTTATATTGCAATGAAAGGTCTGAAATAAGATCAGATGCGTTATCAGTTGCATTTTTCATAGCCGTCATACGAGAAGCATGTTCACTTGCTTTTCCATCTAATAATGCGCCATAAACTAAGCTTTCCGCGTATTGTGGAAGTAACACTTCAAGAATTGCTTCACCAGATGGCTCAAATTCGTAAGAAGCATTGCTGCTAGCAGGTGCAAGATCTGTTAATGGAAGAAGTTTTTTCTCTGTCACTTCGTTAGCAATAGCGCTGACAAAGTGATTATAGTACATATAAAGTTGATCATACGTACCGTCAATGAACATACCAACAGCATTACGAGCGATTTCTTTAATATCAGCAAATGTAGGTTGGTCCGGAAGACCGACAACATCACTGATGACATTATGATCACGTTTCACAAAGTAGTCACGTACAACACGACCGATTGCTAAAATCACGTATTCGTCTTTAGATTTATGACGCTCGTCAATTGTACGTTGTACTTGACGTAGGATACTTGAGTTGTAAGCACCTGCAAGACCACGGTCAGAACCAATGACTAAGTAAGCTGTTTTCTTAACAGGACGAGCAGTTAACATTGGGTGTCCACTGTCTTTTGTTCCTGAAGCGATCGCGCCTACTACGTCCTGAATTTTTTCCATGTAAGGAACGTACGCTTTAGCGTTTTGCTCTGCACGACGTAACTTAGAAGAAGAAACCATCTGCATCGCTTTCGTAATTTGTTTCGTACTCTTTGTAGAATTAATACGACCTTTTATTTCGCGTAAGTTTACCACTGGTATTTCACCACCTTTTGTTTTTTAATCAAGTGACTAGCTCGAACTTATTCTGATTTAGCGAAAGTTTTTTTGAACTCCGTTAAAGCTGCTACGTAATCAGCATCTGGAGCAAGCTCTTTTGTAGTACGAACGTGATCTAAAACGTTTGTGTGGTTTGAATCTAACCAGCTTAAGAATTCACTTTCAAAGCGAACGATATCTTGTACTGGAATATCATCTAAGTGACCTTTAGTTAATGCATAAAGGATTGCAACTTGCTTTTCAACTTTAAGTGGTTTGTTTAGGTCTTGTTTAAGAACTTCAACCGTACGTTTACCACGCTCAAGTTTAGCTAGTGTAATTTTATCTAAATCTGAACCAAATTGAGCAAATGATTCAAGCTCACGGAATGCAGCTAAGTCAAGACGTAGTGTACCCGCAACTTTTTTCATCGCTTTAATTTGAGCAGATCCACCTACACGTGATACAGAAAGACCGGCGTTAATCGCTGGACGTACACCTGAGTTGAATAAGTCAGATTGTAAGAATATTTGACCATCAGTAATTGAGATAACGTTAGTTGGGATGTATGCAGAGATATCCCCAGCTTGTGTCTCAACGAATGGAAGTGCTGTAATAGAACCATTTTGATATGTTTCATTTAACTTCGCAGCACGTTCAAGTAAGCGGCTGTGTAAGTAGAAAACGTCACCAGGGTAAGCTTCACGACCTGGAGGACGGCGTAGAAGAAGTGAAAGTTCACGGTAAGCTGATGCTTGTTTAGAAAGATCATCATACACGATTAATACGTGCTTACCTTGTAACATGAATTCTTCTGCCATAGAAACACCAGCAAATGGTGCTAAGAATAGTAATGGAGCTGGTTGAGATGCAGCAGCAGTTACTACGATTGTATAATCTAATGCACCGTGCTTACGGAAAGTTTCAACTACACCACGTACAGTTGATTCTTTTTGACCGATTGCAACATAGATACAAATCATATTTTCGCCATCTTGGTTTAAGATTGTATCGATTGCTACAGATGTTTTACCTACTTGACGGTCACCGATGATTAACTCACGTTGACCACGACCAATTGGTACTAAAGCGTCAATTGCTTTGATACCCGTTTGTAATGGTTCATGTACTGATTTACGAGCCATTACACCGAAAGCAGGACTTTCGATTGGACGAGATTTAGTTGTGTTGATTGGACCTTGTCCATCCACTGGTTGACCAAGTGGGTTTACAACACGGCCAATTAGTTCTTCACCAACTGGTACTTCCATGATACGACCTGTACGACGAACTTCATCGCCTTCTTTGATGTCTGTGTATGGACCTAAGATTACGATACCAACGTTACCTTCTTCTAGGTTTTGAGCCATACCCATAACACCATTAGAGAACTCAAGAAGTTCTCCAGCCATGGCGTTGTCGAGGCCATGAGCAAGAGCGATACCGTCACCAATACGGATAACTGTACCAACTTCGCTTACTTTAAGTTCAGATTCATAATTCTCAATCTGTTGTTTAATCAGACTGCTGATTTCTTCAGCCTTGATGCCCATGTATGTCACCTCTCACATTTCTAAATTATTAACCGATTAATTCACGTTTTAGGCGCTCAAGTTTGTTCGCTACTGAGCTATCGTAAATATGATTACCGATTTGAACACGAATACCACCAAGTAGTGATGGATCAATTTCGTTTGTAATGTTTAATGATTGTTTCCCTACAAGCTTCGCAAATGTTGTAGAAATATTAGCGCTTTCTTCAGCAGAAAGTGCACGAGTAGAGAATACTGTTGCATCTGCAGTACCTTGTGCCTTTGCAGCAAGCTCAGCATATGCATTCGCAATAAGCTTCACTTCGTTTACACGTTTTTTCTCAACTAATAGTTGAACTGTACGTAAAACCTCTGGAGTTGCACCTGCAAAGATTTCAGCTACCATTTGTTTCTTACGTCCGATAGAGAACTTTGGAGCATTTAAAAGCGTTAATAAATCCGGAGATTCTTTAACAATCTTTGTTAGCTCGTTTAAGTCTGCTCCAACTTCAGCAAGAATATTTTTTTGTTGCGCTAATTCAAAAAGCGCTTGAGCGTAACGTTTTGCTACAGCTGAATTACTCATCGAGCTTCCCCTGCCTTCGCAATCGTCTCTTCAATTAGAGCACGGTTGTCTGCCTCAGAAATCTCTTTGCTAAGGACTTTAGATGCTGCAAGTACAGATAATGAAACGACTTCATCACGTACAGCTGCAATAGCTTTTTCTTTTTCAGACTCAATTTCACGTAAAGCCGATTCTTTCAAGCGGTTTGCTTCATTACGAGCTGCAGTAAGAATTTCATCTTTTTGTAGTTCGCCTTGCTTCTTAGCGCCTTCAACAATCGATTGTGCTTCCGTACGAGCTTCTTTAAGAAGGCTCTTTTGTTCTTCTAAAAATTGGTGCGAATCTTTACGCGCTTTTTCAGCTGCTTCGATCTCACTCGCTACTAACTCTTCACGTTGTTGCATGATGCCCATAAGTGGACCCCAAGCGACTTTCTTAAGTAAGAACATTAATACTAAAAAGATAACTAATGTTGCGATGATGTCTCCGCTGTTGAACTGACCAGCGCCAGCACCTAGTACAAGATTATCTAAAAACACGATTGTTTCACTCCCTTCAAGAGCTTTAACTTCAACATAATTTATGGACTTAAAAAACTACCTATTTTAAAAAGCTATATTTACACATAGCTTTTATCCGTTCCAAAATGAAGGGCGAAGTTTCATCTGGAGAATCCTGCTTCGCCACTAGTAAAATTCAGTGTTCAACTGAATTATTTGTTCATTACGATGAATGCTACTACTACTGCGATGATCGGTAGGGCTTCAACTAATGCAACCCCGATGAACATTGTAGTTTGAAGAACGCCACGAGCTTCTGGTTGACGAGCAATACCTTCTACTGTTTTTGATACGATAAGACCGTTACCGATACCTGCACCAAGTGCACCTAAACCGATTGCGATTGCTGCTGCTAATAAACCTAATGAACCTGTCATTTGAAAATTTCCTCCTTGGAATTGTTTGTTTTTTTGTTGTTCAAGCATATGATATATGCTTTATATTAATGGTCATCGCTCACTTTATGAGCCATGTAAACCATTGTTAACATTGTGAAGATAAAGGCTTGGATAAAGCCGATGAAAATTGAGAAACCTTGCCATGCCATCATTGGAACGATTGCCCCGATGAATCCCACAGCACCTGATGATGCTAAACCGGCTAATAAGCCAAGTAAAATCTCACCCGCGTAAATGTTACCGTAAAGACGTAAACCTAACGTTAATGTATTTGCAAATTCCTCTACTATTTTAAGTGGGAACATGAAAGACATTGGTTTAAAGAATGTACCAGCATAATGGCCTGTACCCTTCATTTTTACACCATAGAAATGCGATAAAACTAAAATCATCGTTGCCAACGTCATCGTTACAGTTGGGTCAGCTGTTGGTGATTTCCACCAAAGTTCATGACCATAAGCGATTGAGAATGGAAGACCTAATAAGTTAGATACTGCGATAAACATAATTAGCGTAATACCTAGAATGTGGAATCGACCACCAGTTTTCCAGTCCATATTGCTTTTGATGATATTCTTAACGAAGTCCATAATCCATTCCATGAAGTTTTGCATACCAGTTGGTTTTAGTTTTAAGCTTCTAGTTGAAATAAAGGCAATTAAAAATACGATAATTGCAGCAACTAGTAACATCAGAACTGTCGATTTATTAAAAGTTAAAAAACCGACTTCTAGTAACGGAGCTTCATGATTCATTGTTATTTTTCACCTCTCTTTCTAATTTAAAGCACATTAGCGGTTCCTTACATGTGACACAATTCTCTCGACAAAGAGAAAAACGTACGGAATCATTAGCCCTATGACCGTGCTAATTAAGTGAAAATAGTTTGGCAACGAAATGGCTATTGCGACTGCCGCAACACCTGATCCAAAGCGAAGTGCTGTACCAAGTGAGCCTATTTTCTTCCCTTCACTAATGGACCTGTCAAACTTCTCCATACGGCGAACTAGAATCCAAAAATTATACGTACCAAAGAATGCACCGACTGCGATGCCCGCAAATACAGTTTGAAAGGAAGTGAATCCCCAGCCTAATGCGCAGAGTGCAAGCAAAAAAAATAACGCCCTCTTCTGCACAGCAAAAATGTGATGCAAATCTAGCATTGGTTGTAATCTCCTGAATCAAATTTTCGAGTATTGAAAGCGTTTGCTGACCACCATGTGAAATCAGAAAAGAGCAGTGAAAGGCACTACTCACAGCGGAATAGTAATGGGAGAGTCATTTCAATTACAGGTGTAAATACCCAAAAAATAACTTTACACCCCTTACCAACTCGGTAAAAACCGAAACGCACAAAACGTTGCAAATCGACAGTTTTATTTTGAACTGTCAATTTAGTAGAAAGTTGATATAACAAGTGTTTCAACGTCCTAATTATGACTGAAACCCTTATCATTCTTACCCTTTGTAAGCATACAATAGGTGATATTTGAAGTCAATTGGTAATAGAGAAAAACTTCACAACCTATATACTCTTGTCAAATTGTTGACAAATTTGTGTATGAAATTTCATAGTTTCAAATGTTCTTATTTTCTTGGCTCATAGAAAAAGCTAATTTACGACATAATTATGCTCATAAATTAGCTTACCCAATTCAACAGGTACATTAGACTTATTTTTTAATTTAATTATAGTACATTAATTAGTTTTTTGTAAAAAACCTAGCAATGCCTCTACAATTCGTTTAGATGCATGTCCATCACCATATGGATTTGATGCTTGTGCCATCGCCTCATAAGCCTTTTTATCTGTTAACAATTCTTTAGCTAAGGCGTAAATTGTATCTTCTTCAGTTCCTGCTAGCTTTAGTGTTCCAGCTGCAATTCCTTCAGGGCGCTCTGTTGTGTCTCTAAGGACAAGAACTGGCTTCCCTAGTGATGGTGCCTCTTCTTGGACGCCACCTGAGTCCGTTAAAATCATGTAAGAGCTCGCCGCGAAGTTATGGAAGTCAAATACTTCAAGAGGCTCTATTAAATGTACACGTTCATTGTCACCTAAAATTTCATTTGCGATTTCTCTTACAGCAGGATTCATATGGACCGGATATACCACTTGAACATCATCATGCTCAGCTAAAATTCGAGTGATTGCTTTGAACATATGACGCATTGGCTCACCAAGATTTTCACGACGATGTGCCGTTAATAAAATCATGCGATCTTCGCCAATTTTGTCTAATACAGGATGCGTGTAATGCTCGCTAACAGTTGTAGCTAATGCATCAATAGCCGTATTACCTGTTACAAATATTGTATCAGCGTTTTTATTTTCATCTAAAAGATTCTTTTTAGATACTTCAGTTGGGGCGAAATGTAAATCAGCCATTACACCTGTTAACTGGCGGTTCATTTCCTCCGGGTATGGTGAATACTTATTCCAAGTTCGCAGTCCTGCTTCAACATGCCCAATTGCGATTTGGTTATAAAACGCCGCCAAGCTTGCAATGAAAGTCGTTGCTGTATCACCGTGTACCAAAACGATATCCGGCTGTGCTTCCTTCATTACTTGATCTAAACCTTGCAATGCGTTTGTCGTCACATCAATTAATGTTTGACGATCTTTCATTATATTTAAATCATAGTTCGGTGTTATTTCAAATGTCTCTAGTACTTGATCTAGCATTTGGCGATGTTGTGCTGTTACTGTTACAATAGATTCTATTTGCTCAGGATACTTTTGTAACTCCAAAACAAGAGGAGCCATTTTAATTGCTTCTGGTCTTGTACCAAAAATCGTCATTACTTTCCATTTTTTCATCAAAACGATCTGCACCGTCCTTTTTGTTATTGTATGAAAAGGACACCACACCAGTTGAAGTTCAACAAGAGGAGTACTTACCTAGACATACTATGAAACGCCCTTCAAAATTGAAGGACGCTTTCACAAATTATTAGTTTCCTAAATGAGGAAATTCATAACAACATTTTTATTTTGTGCCGAATAGGCGGTCTCCGGCATCACCTAGACCAGGTACAATATAGCCATGATCGTTTAGCTTTTCATCCAAAGCAGCAATGTAAATATCTACGTCTGAATGTTCTTCTTGAATAGCTTTGACACCCTCTGGTGCAGCGATTAAGCACATGAATTTAATGTTTTTAGCTCCACGTTTTTTCAATGAGTTGATAGCTTCCACTGCTGAACCACCAGTTGCTAACATTGGATCTACAATAATGAAATCACGTTCTTCCACATCTGCTGGAAGCTTTGCGTAATATTCAACTGGTTTTAATGTTTCAGGATCGCGATAAAGACCAATATGGCCAACTTTTGCTGCAGGGATAAGCTTTAGTACGCCATCTACCATACCAATTCCTGCACGTAGAATTGGTACAATCGCTAGCTTTTTACCAGAAAGTACTTTTGTTTTCGCAATCGTTACAGGTGTTTCAATTTCAATTTCTTCCACTGGCATATCACGTGTAATTTCAAATGCCATAAGTGTTGCTACTTCGTCTACTAGCTCACGAAATTCTTTTGTACCTGTATTCTTGTCGCGAATATAAGTTAATTTGTGTTGGATTAGTGGATGATCAAATACATAGACTTTGCTCAAAGGGATTCTCTCCTAACCGTTCGGATTTCATTTTTATCTCAACTAGTATAACAGAAAAAAGGAGCCGCCTCAAAAATAAATTTAAGGCAACTCCTTTTATTATATTTTCTTTGGACCAAGAGAGTTATTGATCAAGAATTAAATCTAACTCTTCTATTGCCATTGGTTTAAAATAGAAAAATCCTTGTCCAACTGTACAACCTAATGCACGGAGTATTTCAACCTGTTCTTCTGTTTCAATTCCCTCTGCCACAGAAATCATTCCTAAGTTTAAAGCCAATTGAATAATCGAGCGTACAATAGCAAGCGTTGCAGGATCCTCTAACGCATTAATAAAGCTTCGATCAATCTTTAATTCAGTGAATGGTAATTGTTGCAGATAGCTCAATGAAGAAAATCCTGTCCCGAAATCATCCACGGATGTTTTGAAACCATAGCTTTTTAATTCTTGTATAATTTTATAGGCAGATTGGAAATCTACTAAACCTATATTTTCTGTTACTTCCAATATAATATTACTTGGTTCTATACCATACTTCCGAACGAGCTTTAGCGTATCTTGAACAAAATGCGTATAGTAAAAATGATCAGGTGAAATATTGACTGCTATTTCCACTAATTTCTTTCCTAACTTTTGCCGCTCTGCCAGCCATGAAAGCACAGTTTCTAAAACTAAAACGTCAATTTCTCTAACCTTTCCTGCACTTTCCGCTACTGGAATAAAGATTGCTGGTGACACAAAGCCTAGCTTTGGGGATATCCAGCGTGCAAGAGCCTCTATACTTTGAATCTCTCCATTCCGCAAATCTACTTTTGGCTGTAAATGAACTGTAATTTCTTTATTTTTGATTGCCTGTGACAAATGATTTAAAACAGTCATTTGCTGTACCAGAATGTCATTTTTTTCTGTCGTAAAAATTTCAATATGTGTACCTGGTTTATCGGTAGCAAAGGAGAGCGCATTATCAGCAAATCGAATTGCATCATTAATCTTTATGTCATCATTAAAAGAAGCAATGCCTGTTTTTAACGTGATGTAGATTTGTTTTCCTCCTATTATAAATGGCTGCCTAATTGTCTCTTTAATACGGCTTTCATATTTATTTAAATTTTCCTCGAAAGTCATGGTGGATAAAATTAGACTCGAGCTAGTAAATCTAGCAATATATTCGCGATCCGCTGGTTTGTCTTGCTCTAGTCGTTTGGCGAGCTGCCTTAATAATTCATCGCCAAATTCTCGCCCATACAATTCAACCACTTGATGAAATTCGCTTGGCTTTACAATTTTGATATAACCATTTTGTCCACGTTCAACCTCTTTTTCGAGGAAATTCACAAAGCTATGACGATTAGGTAAACCTGTTGTAATGTCAGTATAGGCTAAATCCCATATTTTTCTTTGTGCTCTTGCATACGTAAACGCTAAGGCAACAAGCGCACCAATTTTACGAAACATACTTTTAAAATATGAGGAGTCATTCTGTGCTTGCTCATAATATATTGAAAATAGCCCTATGGCTTGCCGCTGTTGATTGCGTATAGGTATAAATAATCCATACGGTTTGTGCGATGAGGCAGCAAACTGTTTATGTTCATCTGGAATATGTACCTCATCCAAGTTTTCAATGAAAATAGAGGTTTCTGATTGCATAACCTTCGTAAAAAAATCAATATTTTCACAGCATCTCGGTACATCTTTTGATCGACAATTATCTGTAAAAGCCTGTAATAGATTGCTCTCTGTTTTGATGAGAACCATACTTGAAGTTTTCGGCATAAAAAACTCATCAATTCCATGACAAATAATATGCATCTTTTGCTCAAAAGAGCTATCTCTCTCTATCGCCTTATACATATCATTTTCTAAACGCATTAAGAAATCTTCTGTATGATAATACGTAACATCTTTCATAAGGACCAACACATATTGCGTAATATTTGTATCATTTCGAAATGGTAGTGCTTGTATTTCTGCCCAAAATAGGGGTTTATTGATACCTTTATGATGTAGCTTTGCTTGCACCATGATACCGTTATGTATTTTTTCTTTGATCATTTTAATGGTTGTCATTTTTTCATCTGATAGCCATGCAAAATAATTAGTTTTTAGGATTTGTGACCTCGAAGCATTTGTAAGGTTACAAAAAGATTCATTACACTCTACTATAATATGATGATTTGTTGCATCAAAAATTACATAGCTTTCCTTAGAATTATCCCCTAATTTAAGAATACTATTTAATAAAACATCATTATCTACATCTAACGATTTAGTGACCATCCAACCCCTCCGTCTCTATCACTTCATCCCATTTCCATTGTACATAATATTTAATTAAATTTTCACTTTTATTAAAAAAAACTTCTTTTCTTGGACACTATCTGTCCTCAGTCTACTATAATATATTGCTTTCTACTGATTATATGTAAATTTATTCAAAATAAAGAGGATTATTCTACTTAATTAAAAAAATATGTATTTTATTGTTTTGAAATAAAAAACTGTGTTTAAAGTGAAATTTTCACTCTAAACACAGTCTATAAATGAGATTAAGCGTATAATGGATGTTTATCTGTTAATGCTTTTACGCGATCTTTTGCATCCGCTTGAACCGCTTCATCTTCAGGGTTTTTAAGAACAGCTGCAATAATTGCACCCACTTCTTTCATATCTTCCTCTTTAAAGCCACGAGATGTAACGGCAGGTGTACCGATACGAATACCTGAAGTAACAAATGGAGACTCCGTATCGTAAGGGATTGTATTTTTGTTAGTTGTAATGCCCACTTCGTCTAATGCATGCTCTGCTACTTTACCTGTTAGACTAAGAGATTTAACGTTTAATAGTAATAAGTGGTTATCTGTACCACCAGATACAATTTCAACGCCCTCTTCAATTAGTACTTCAGCTAGAGCTTTTGCATTTAATTTTATTTGTTTTGCATAGTCTTTAAATTCTGGTTGTAATACTTCGCCAAATGCAACAGCTTTAGCAGCAATGACATGCATTAATGGTCCACCCTGAATTCCAGGGAATACAGATTTGTTTAATTTTTGCTCCCATTCTTTTGAAGCAAGGATTAATCCACCACGTGGTCCACGTAATGTTTTATGTGTAGTTGATGTAACAAAGTCTGCATACGGAACTGGAGATTGATGTTCGCCAACAGCTACAAGACCAGCAATATGTGCCATATCCACCATGAAGTATGCACCTACTTCATCTGCGATTTCACGGAATTTAGAGAAGTCGATTTCACGTGGGTATGCAGAAGCACCTGCAACAATAAGTTTTGGCTTATGCTCTAATGCTTTTTGACGCACATCTTCGTAATCGATAACTTGTGTGTCTTTTGTTACACCATATTCCACAAAATTATAAAGAATACCCGAGAAATTTACAGGAGATCCATGCGTTAAGTGACCACCATGTGAAAGGTTCATACCAAGAACCGTGTCACCTGGTTCTAAAATTGTGTGGTATACAGCCATATTCGCTTGCGCACCAGAGTGTGGTTGCACGTTTGCGTATTCTGCTCCAAAAATTTCTTTCACACGATCACGTGCGATATCTTCAACTACGTCTACATGTTCACAGCCACCATAGTAGCGTTTACCTGGATAACCTTCTGCGTATTTATTTGTCAGTACAGAACCTTGAGCTTCCATTACTGCTTCTGAAACAAAGTTTTCAGATGCAATCAATTCGATATTTGCTTGTTGACGTTTTTTTTCTGCAAGAATTCCTTC
This sequence comes from Lysinibacillus sp. A1, assembly GCF_000801965.1. Taxonomy (NCBI): domain Bacteria; kingdom Bacillati; phylum Bacillota; class Bacilli; order Caryophanales; family Bacillaceae; genus Lysinibacillus; species Lysinibacillus sp. A1. The sequence goes on along the minus strand of NZ_JSZM01000017.1, from coordinate 127,014 downwards.
TAATACTGCTTTGTCTTGTACTGCTAATTTTTCATATGCCATGTTAGAAAAAGCCTCCTAGTATCCTCTATTATTTATATACAGCACGTTCCCCGCCAATTAGCTTTGGACGTGTTGTTGCAATCGTCACCACTGCTTCTCCCACCATTTTCACTGATGTGCGAACTGGGACAGCTACTGCTTTCAAATGCATACCAATTAATGTTTGGCCAATATCAATACCTGCATGTGCCTGAATGGTTTCAACAACCACAGGGTTAGCAAAACGCGTATAGGCGTATGCGGACATAGAGCCACCAGCAGTACGTACTGGAACTACCGCCACTGGATCGTAGCCAAAACGTTCAGCTGTTGATGCCTCCATTGTAATAGCACGATTAATATGCTCACAGCCTTGAAACGCTAAATGTAGCTGGTGTTTCATTGCAAATTCTTGTAACGGCTCGAAAATCGCTTCCCCTATCTCCAATGCGCCTGCTGTGCCAATTTTCTGACCAATCACTTCAGATGTAGAGCATCCTACGACAAAAATAGTATGAGGTCGTAATGTTACCTGCTCTTCAAATTCACTGAGTAACTGAGTCAAATGCGTTCGTATTTGTTTTACAACCATTAAGCTCAGCTCCTTCATCTATATCCATTAAAATCATGCCATATATGACATCCTTGATGAATGCCATATATGGAATAACAATCATTTATTGCTCAAGTTCAGTAATTTTTTCGATGCGTCGTGTATGACGACCACCTTCAAACTCAGTTTCTAGCCACGTTTGGACAATTTCACGTGCAAGACCTGGGCCAATAACACGTTCCCCCATAGCTAAAATATTAGAGTCATTATGGCATCGTGTTGCCTTCGCACTAAATACATCATGTACTAGCGCACAACGAATACCGTTCACCTTATTTGCAGCAATTGACATACCAATTCCCGTGCCACAAATTAAAATGCCTTTATCAAATTCTCCGTTCGCTACACCATCTGAAACTGGCTTTGCGTAATCCGGATAGTCTACTGAATCCGCAGATTGTGGACCAAAATCTTCGTAGCTAATATGAAGCTCGTCTAGTAGCTGCATGATCTCACGACGTAGGTTGTTGCCTCCGTGATCAGAAGAAATTGCTATTCTCACTGGGTTCCCTCTTTTCGAATTATAGTCAACCTTAGTGTACCACTTCTTTCTGAAGAATAACACGATTTTTCTTGTATTTTTATGCTGATTTCTCCTAAAAGACGAACATTTATTGTTAACAAACTAAAAATTATTCACTTTTAAGTTATTTTTTCTGTGGATAGTGTGCATATCATGTTAATAAATTCGGATAACGGTCTTTTGTTGTAATATTCTATCTACTAAAGTTTTTTTCACATTTTATATACAGTGGACAAACTAACTCACTATTTCTTCCAAAAATAAAAAAACTGTCTATAAATCCGATTTTTCATCGCATTTATAAACAGCCTTTCAGGACTAAGCCTGTCGATCAAATTGTTGAATCACTTTATGCAAAGCTTCTGATTGCTTTTTTAAACTTTGTGCTAGGTGCTCTACCTGTTCAATAGCATAGGCTTGCTCTTCAGCCGCACTACGAACTTCTTGTGCACCCGCTGATGTTTCTTCTGCAATTGCAGCCACTTCTTGTGATTGACGAGCAGTTGTCTCAATATTGTGCATTTGCTGTTCAATTAGTGAAGATATCTCTACAATCGCTGTTGCCATTTCATGTACATTAGATGACATACCTTCTACAGCTGTCGTTGTTTCAGATACTCGATCTGCTTCCTTCGTTGCAAAGGCTACCTGTTCATTCATTTGTTTAACTACGACCTCAACATTTTGCTGCATAGACTGGATCAAAGCTGTAATCCCTTGGACAGCTTTTGCACTTTCATCTGCTAAACCGCGAACTTCTTCCGCAACTACAGCGAAGCCTTTTCCATGTTCTCCTGCACGAGCTGCTTCAATTGATGCATTTAAAGCTAGTAAATTTGTTTGTGCCGCAATATCACCAACTAAGCCTATAATACGCTCAACTTGACCCGCATTTTCTTCTAATGCATGAATGCTTTTTAAGGCCTCATTGTTACCCGTAGCTATTTGCTGAATACTATTAACTAATGTTTCGATTGCATTTGTTGTTGTCGATAAATTATGTAATATCTCTGTAGATTGTGATGCAGATGCCTCTGCTCTACTATTTACTTCTGTCGCAAGAGCTCGTACATCCTCAATTGCCTCAGCGGTATCTTGTACAGCTGTCGCAGATGCTTCGGCTCCTGCCGAAATATGCTTAACGGTTGACGCAATACCTTCTGCTTTTCGAGTAGCGACTCCCGCTTCATCTGAGAGCTGAATGATCGATTGATTGGTCTGTTGGAAATTTTGATCGATACTTTCCACCATTTGACGTAAATTTAGCACCATTTGTTGGAATGCCTCTGCAACCGAACGAATCTCATCGTTTGTTTTTGGCATTTGAACATCCTGTCCAATTTTCCCCTCTGCTACGAGAGTTGCGGAATGCTCAAGTTGTTGTAACGGTTTAATTAAAATTACGCTAAAAATGGCAGCCAATATGCCTGACCATGTAATTCCTAATGCATAAGTCACCACTTGAAACACTTTTCCATTAATACTCGGGAAGAAGGTCGGTTGTAAATATTCAATAAATATAAAACTGATACTGTAAGTAATTAATGCTAGCACGCTCACAAATAACACCAATTTAAGTCGTAAACCAAATTGTTTTTTCATAGGGCTCCTCAATTCTATTTTAGTTTTTGTATTAATTGATCAACCAATTCATGTAACTCCACATATGTTGCTTCGTATATTGCTCTATTACCACCGTAAGGATCGACTACATTCTCCAGGCTACCTTCATTCGTATACTCTTTCAATGTAAATACTTTATGATCAGTTCCTGGGAAACTTGAAATGACAGTGTCTTTGTGAGCGGTAGTCATCGTTAGGACTAAATCTGCCCAGTCCATTTCTACCATGGATAATTGTGTTGCAGAATGCTGATGAGACATCCCGGCATCATTTAACATTTGTTGCGCATGTGCTGACATTTGGGCATTAGGCATAGCATAAATACCTGCAGAACGTACTTCTAAATTGTCTATTTGTTTATGTTTTAATATGACTTCTGCCATTGGACTGCGACAAGTATTGCCTGTACAAACAAATAATATTTTCACACTTATCACTCTCCATTTTTATATGAATTATTGCTGAATAGCTAGGATACTCATGATTATAAAAATAATGCCAGCAACGATTTGAATTTTATTCCCAAAAAAGACTTGGCTCCTACGTGCAATGACTAATGACCCATAGGCGCAAATCAAGGCACTCAAGCCTGCACTCATAATAAAAATTGTTTTTTCTAAGTTTAGCATACCAAAAGAAACACTAACTGAAAAGGTATCTAGGCTTGCAGTCACGGCTAAAAGTACGGGGGAAATTGTAACTTTTTCATCCCGGTGAGAGAATAATAGTAAATGCACACCAATGCAAAATAACAAAATACTCGATATCCATTGTCCCCATTCTAATAGAAAACGAACTAAATAGTTTCCTAATTCAAATCCCAATAAAGGAAAAATCATATGCAATGCAGCCGTCCATATTGATAAAAATAAGCGATATCTAACATTCGGCAGCAATACATATAGACCAATAACATCAACAGACGTTAATATACCTGCAAGAATTCCCTGCAAGAATGCACTCCTTCTCTCCCTAATATTTTATCATTTTATGCTCGAAAATACATTATTATCATATTTGTCCACATAAGTTTTTCGTTTTTATAAATATGATCCATGCACATAAAAAAGGACAAAAGACATGTGAATTTTCAATGTCTTTTGTCACTCAACTTTATTTATAATGAATACCATTTGCCCCCAGAGGCCTTTTCAAGTCTATTCATAATAGCTGCTCCTACGCCTTCCGTCGAAGTTGTCGTAGCTAAAATAACGGTAGCTGTTGTCTTATCACATTCTCTAAGTGCATGGTATAACGAAGCACCCATTTCTTCTTTACTTCCCTCTTCACCTACTGAAAAGTAAAAATCAGCTTTACTATGTTGGAAATTTTCAGGTGCAAGAAGTGCTACGGCATGTCCTTGCTGCTGTAATTGTTGAACAGCTTTGCTTACTTCCCCATCATGACAATTGATTAAGTATACCGGTGCATTTGGTGCATAATGTGTATATTTCATGCCCGGAGCCTTTGGAGTCTCTTCTAATTTCTGCTCTATTTTGGTTGGTTGAATAACCGGACCAATTTTAGCTTCAAGCATCTCCTTTGTAATGCCACCTGGACGTAAAATTACTGGAGGCTCATGTGTCACATCTAATACAGTGGACTCTAGCCCAATACCTGTGGAACCTCCATCTAAAATATAAGGTATGTACCCTCCCAAATCATCTAAAACATGGATTGCTTCTGTTGGACTCGGCTTACCACTACGATTAGCACTTGGAGCAGCAAGTGGTTTTTGAAGCTGCTGTAATAAGGCAAGCGCTACTGGATGGTCTGGCATCCGAATACCGACAGTCGATAATCCAGCCGTTACACTTTGAGCCAACACATTTGGTTTAGCAGGCATCACAAGTGTTAACGGTCCTGGCCAAAATAAATCCATGCATTGTTTGGCAATGTCAGAAATATGTTCTATATAGTTCGTTACTTCCTCTTTTGTACCAACATGAACAATTAAAGGGTTATCTGAAGGGCGGCCCTTCGCTTCAAATATCTTCTTCACTGCCACATCATTTGTGGCAACAGCTCCTAGCCCATAAACCGTTTCTGTCGGAAATGCTACTACCTCTCCCGCATTTAAGATATCCACAGCATGTGTATAATTAATTTGACTATTCACATTACTGTCCACAACCTTGCAAACGGTTTCCATGATTAAAACCTACCTTCACTTATTGATTCTTACTGAATTATCCACATATTGTTTATAACTTCTTAAAAAATGTGCATAAGTTATCTGAATTTGTGAACAATTCATGCAAAAAGCCCTTTCACCCATTCCCAAATAAAGAATGTTACTTGCTCTTCCTCTTCTGGCTCTTCTGCTTTTACTTCTTCTTTTTCAGGCTCGCAAATGGATGGGAATATACTGCACCACCAGTTATCGCCACGCGCATCACCAATTTTAACTACAATGGAGTGATACACATTTTGTGGATATAATACCGCTCCCTGTCTTTTAGGCGGAAATAAGTTATCCCCAACCACTACCTGTGTATCAATCTGTGGATAATTTTCGCTTAATTCTGTTTCAATTTGTTGCTTTAATGTTTGGATTTGCTCATTCCCCGCAACTCCTGCAGTTACTACTTGCATAAAATAGGGCTTTAATTCTTCCACAAGCTGCTCTTTCTCATACTGATCTTGTGCTGTATTGCTATTAGCAATTACACGAATTCTAAAATCGTTTTCTTGTTCTTGATTAGTAGCCTCTTTTGCAAAACCTACTAATGATGGAATATATAAAACACATAGCTGTAAGGCAATGGCCACTACTACTAATCTAGCAAACGCTAGAAAGATATTTTGTTTAGGCAATCTAATAAACTTGTATTCATTTAACATGTAAATCCCTCCTTGCTCAACATTGTTGGCAAGATAAAGACACTTTATACATGAATCTCACAAAAAATCATTCGCGGTTTCCCATTAATATCTTTTTCTATCGAAATCGTAGCCTGTGGAAAACTATCTTGAAAGAATTTTGCTACTTTTTCACCTTGTGTATAGCCGATTTCTAATCCAATTAATGCAGGTCTATTCATATACATTGGCAATTGCTCTGCTAATTGTCGATATAAAATAAGACCATCTTCCTCCGCAAATAGTGCGCTATGGGGCTCATGCTTTAGTACAACATCTGACATAGCTTCAGCCTCATCAAATGCGATATATGGAGGATTCGATAAAATAATATCAAATTTTTCACCCGCGAGCGGAGCAGTTAAATCTCCCAACCTACAATCGATATCGGCCTCTAATCTCTGTGCATTTTTTTGTGCTGTCGCTAATGCATCCTCGGATAAATCAGTTGCTACGACCGTTAACGCAGGACATTCCAGCTTCATTGAAATGGCAATAGCCCCACTACCCGTACCTATGTCAGCTACCTTCAATGCTTGATGTTGAAATAGTTTAGTCATACGATTAATAGTGCCAAGAATTAGTTCTTCCGTTTCCGGTCGAGGAATTAAAACTGATTCATCGACGATAAATGAACGACCATAAAACTCCTCACTTCCCACGCAATACTGAACTGGGCGACCATTGACATGTTCTTCTATAAGAGCTCTAAATTTTACTTGCTGTTCTTCTGTTAATTTATCCTGTAAATGTAGCATAACCTCTGAATAACTTGTATCAAGTATATGCTGCATAACAATACGTGCCGCAGTTTGCTCCCGACCATTATCCACTAAAAAAGAAGAAGCCCACTCAAGGGCCTCCATCACATTTTTATAAGTCATCATTTAAACGCTCTAACTTCGATGCTTGTTCTTCTAAAATAAGCGTATCGATAATTTCGTCCAATCTACCTTCGACGATTTGATCTAGCTTTTGAATCGTTAACCCAATACGGTGGTCTGTTACACGGTTTTGTGGATAATTGTATGTGCGAATTCGCTCTGAACGATCACCAGAACCCACAGCTGACTTACGTGTGGCATCGATCTCTTTTTGTGCTTCTTGCATGTACATATCTGCTACACGAGCGCGTAAAATTTTCATAGCCTTTTCACGGTTTTTAATTTGAGAACGCTCATCCTGCATGGAAACTACAACACCCGTTGGTAAATGGGTCATACGAACCGCAGACATCGTTGTATTTACAGATTGACCACCCGCACCAGAAGATGCAAATGTATCTACACGAATGTCTTTTTCATGAATTTCAACGTCTACTTCCTCTACCTCAGGTAAACATGCTACTGTTGCTGTTGATGTATGAATACGTCCTTGTGATTCGGTAGCTGGTACACGTTGTACACGGTGTGCACCATTTTCAAATTTGAACTTTGAATAAGCACCTTGTCCGTTAATCATAAAGATCACTTCTTTATAGCCGCCCATTGGATTTGGAGTGGCTTCCATAATATCAATTTTCCAGCCTTGTGTTTCTGCATAACGAGAATACATGCGGAATAAATCACCAGCAAAAATATTTGCCTCGTCTCCACCAGCCGCTCCACGAATTTCCATAATAACGTTCTTATTATCATTAGGATCTTTGGGAATTAATAAAATACGTAAACGTTCCTCAAGTTCTTCCTGCTGTGCTTTTAATAGGTTAAATTCTTCCTTTACCATTTCATGCATATCAGGATCTTTTTCGCTATCTAACATTTCACGTGTATCTACTAATTGCTCTTTGACATTTTTATATTCACGATACGAATCCACAGTTTCTTGGATATCTGACTGTTCCTTCGAATATTCACGTAATTTCTTACTATCATTAACAATATCCGGGTCGCTTAAAAGCTCTGTCAGCCTTTCATAGCGATCCTCCACTGCCTGTAATCGATCAAACATGGATTTCACCTCTATTTAGTTTCTTAAATTGCTCCTATTTTCCAAGAGCTCTCCATTAAAATTATGCTCAAGCATAATGTTATTTACAATGTGTATGTCCACTACTTAGTATAAAAAACTTTTCGCATATACGCCACTTTTTCTTAGTGCTTCATACTGTGATCTTCCATTATAGCGAAGGATGAGCATGACATTTTCGGCATACTGGATAATAGGAATCATTTCCACCAATTTGAATTTGATCTCCTGTATATACAGGCTGTCCATTTCCATCTACTCGTAAATTCATCGTTGCTTTTTTATGGCAGAACCAACAAATGGTTTTCATTTCTTCAATTTTATCTGCATATGTAAGCATGTATTGGCTGCCTTCAAACAGTTCATTTTGAAAATCATTTTTTAAGCCAAAGCCCATGACTGGAATATCTAATTCATCCACAATGTTAGCAAGTTGTAAAACATGTGCTTTTTTTAAAAATTGAACTTCATCCACAAGTACACAGTATGGTTTAACCGAATTGTTTCTCACAAGTTCAAAAATATTTGTATCTTCATAAACAGGAATGGCTTGCTGTCTTAGACCTACTCGACTGGAAACAAAACCAACCTCATCACGTGTATCTAAACCTGATGTAAACATCATTACAGGTTTCTGTTGTTCTTCATAATTATGGGCAACTTTTAAAATCTCTATTGATTTTCCACTATTCATTGCACCATGTTTAAAATATAGCTGCGCCATACTGTCTTCTCCCTTTCTTTTGGTCGATCTGTATTTTGAAAAGACTTGCATCAACGTGTCATATTTACTGAAAAAAATACCTGCCAAGCACATGCTTGGCAGGTATTAAACTAACATTAGTTTTTAAGACCGTATTTTTTGTTGAAACGATCCACGCGACCATCAGTAGACGCGAATTTTTGACGGCCAGTATAGAATGGGTGACATTCGTTGCAGAACTCGACAACGATGTTTTCTTTTACTGAACCAGTTTTGAAAGTGTTCCCACAAGAGCAAGTTACTGTTGCTTCTTTGTAGTCTGGATGAATTCCTTGTTTCATATTCGTTTTCTCCTCTCGCCCTGAACCATCTGGAACAGAGTATTATCGAACTGTACCTTACATAGCCCGAATATGAGTGAAACCATCAGCTATATATGTACACGTTGCATACTTATGAAGTATAGCATAGGCGTTTTATTATTTTCAAGAAAAAAATATCAAAAGAAATATTTCAATAGTTTTTATCCACGAACCTCACGATAATCATTATCTTGTAACCCTATTTTTTCATTTCGCTCTTTGAAACGGATATTATGGGAAGAAACATAAGCAACTTTTGGTGCATCAGGTTCTATTAATAGTTTTGCACTATTTAACGCTAATACGCCATCTGTAAAGGCACCTGCTATTAACCTAACTTTGCTTGGATGATCAATAAAATCACCCGCCCCATAGATTCCTTCTATATTAGTTTCTCTCTTTTCATTGACGAGTGCTACGCTATCTTCTATATGTAATCCCCATTCTTCTAGTGCACCATAATCACATTTTAAGCCATGGTTCACAATAACGGCATCTACTTCAACTCGCTCTATCTCTTCCGTCTCTTTATTCATAACCGATACAGACTGTATTACATCTCCATCACTATGTAATTGCACTACCTCATACGGAGTTTTTACACATACGGAGGATTCCTTCATCCGTAAAACGTTCTTTTCATGACCACCAAAGTCCTCTCGACGATGAACGATTGTAACACTTGCTGCAATTGGCTCTAACTCATTCGCCCAATCGACAGCTGAATTACCACCGCCTGAAATTAAAACATGTTTATTTCGGAAAATCTCTAATTCCTGTACAGTGTAGTGTAAATTAGTTACTTCATAGCGATCTGCTCCTTCTATTTCTAGCTTTTGCATCGTTAGAACGCCATAACCAACTGCCAAAATCACTGTTTTGGAATAATGCTTTTCACCCGTTGAGGAAGTTAATATAAATGTTCCATCCAGTTGTTTTTCTAATCCTTCCACCTTTTGATTTAAAACAATTGTCGGATCAAAAGTTTGAGCTTGTTCAACAAGCTGATTGATAAGCTGTCCGCCTAAAATAGGTGTCACTCCACCAACGTCCCAAATCATTTTTTCAGGATAAATTAACATACGACCACCGAGCTGAGAGCTATACTCGATAATTTTCGTTTTTAAATCTCGCATGCCACTATAAAAGGCTGTATAGAGACCTGCTGGACCACCGCCAACAATCGTTACATCATATAGTTCTTTCACCATTATTAGATTCCATCCCCTTCATGCTAATTCCGAGAATTATGACAGGCACTCGGCTACCCTACCTTTATTGTTTACAAAAATACTTTCACTATTTATTCCTTTAATCGTGCTAATAAATACAAGAAATAAGGAGCGCCTATAACGGCTACTACGATCCCCGCTGGAATTTCTGAAGGCTCGAGTATAGAACGACCTATCGTATCAGCCATTAAGACGAGAAAACCACCTAATAATGCAGCTGCAGGGAGTAAAAACTGATGCTTTGCCCCAACCAGTTGGCGAGCCAAATGTGGAGCGATGAGCCCTACAAAGCCAATGCCACCACTTACAGAAACACTAGCGCCTGCTAAGCCAACTGCTGCGGCTAATAACCAACGGCGCTCTTTTTCAATCGAAGCCCCTAATCCGACAGCTGTTAATTCGCCTAAATTCAAAATGTTTAATACCCGCGATTTCGCATAAACAAATGGTAACAAGATCACTAACCATGGTAATAATGAAAGAACAAATCTCCAATTTGAACCCCATATACTCCCTGCCAGCCATGTTGCCACAAACTGATAATTTTCAGGTGATAGGCGTAGTGTTAGGACAATCATTGCTGAGCTAATCCCTGCTGCTACAGCTACCCCTGTTAAAATTAAACGCATGGGTGTAATACCTTCATGTCGTTTATAAGAAAGTGAATAAATCAGAACTGCCGTTAAGCCCGCTCCTATAAAGGCAAGTACTGGCAGTAAATAGACAGGTGCCGCCTTCGTTGTTGGAAAAAATGAAATATACAACATAACTGCAAGACCAGCACCCGCATTAATCCCTAAAATACCCGGGTCCGCTAAAGCATTTTTAGAAACACCTTGTAAAATAGCACCTGATATAGCTAAGCCCATTCCCACTAATACAGCTATCACAATTCGCGGAAGCCTAAATTCAAATAGGATTAATTGTTGCTGTGCATCTCCTTGTCCAAAAAGAGTCTTAAAAACCTCCATTGGTGTTAGCTTAATCACTCCAGTATTCATACTAATCACAAAGGTAATGAAGATTAACACAAGCAATGTAGCAATAATGATAAAATTTTTCTTTTTTGTCTTCTGCTGACTTGGCGTTAAATAGCTGTTACTCATAGCTCTTTCCCTCCTTTACGTGCTAAATACAGGAAGAAAGGAACACCAATAAAGGCAATTAAAGCACCAATCGGCGTTTCATAGGGAGGATTGATAACGCGTGCTACTAAATCAGCTAACACCACAAGCAACGCTCCATATACTAACGAACAAACGATAATCCAGCGATAATCATGACCAACTATGTATCTCGTTAAATGGGGAATTATTAAGCCTACAAAACCAACTGCTCCTACAACAGAAACTGCCGCACCCGCTAAAATTAACACAATGATCATTCCCCATATTTTTACAACACCCGTACGTTGTCCGAGCCCAACAGCAATTTCCTCCCCTAAGCTCAGTACAGTGATTGAACGTGATAAAATAAGAGCTCCTATCATCGCAATAAGTATCCAAGGTGATAATATTTGTAGATGGCTCCATTTTGTTCCCGAAACACCGCCCGCATACCAAAAAGCAAGGTCTTGACCAATACGGTAATAAAGGGCAATTCCTTCTCCTAGCGCTCCAAGCAATGCACTAACAGCTGCACCAGCCAAAACAAGTCGCATAGGTGTTAAACCACCTTTAGACAGTGACCCAATACCATAAACAATGGCCACCCCAAGACCTGCTCCAATAAAGGACCATAAAATTAAAAACATATAAGGCATACCAGGGAAAAAGGCAAAGCACACTGCCAACATAAATGCGGCTCCCGAGTTCAAGCCTAATAATCCCGAATCTGCTAATGGGTTGCGTGTCATACCTTGCATAATCGCCCCCGCTACTGCAAAGCTTGCTCCTACTAGAGCTGCCCCGAGTACTCGCGGTAAGCGGATATCATGAATAATTTGATGTGTCGTTAATTCCGGTGAAAAATGGGTAACCGCTGTCCAAACAGTACCCAGTGAAATATCTGCTGCACCAAAAGAGATCGATAAGCCAATAGCTAAAATTAATCCAATTACTCCTACAATTAAAGCTACTACTCCACGGATCGGATGAGATCGTTTCTGTAGCTCCTCTAAATCGTTGAGCTCTCCTACTCCTGTCGACGTAGTCATTTTATTTCCTCCTTATAAACTTCCCAATAAACATACAGACTAGATTTTATTTCTTCATATCGTATAGCTGATAGGATAGGCAGATTGGATTTTTACTATATGGACAAACAGCCATTTCAGCATCAATATTGAACACTCTTTGTAAATTTTCCTTTGTCATCACTTCTTCTGGACTTCCATCCACCATTAAATTCCCGTCTCTCATGGCCATGATAAAGTGGGAGAAACGTGATGCATGATTCAAATCATGTAATACCATGATTATTGTTCGACCTTCTTCTTTATTCAACTTTTGTAAAAGCAATAAAATATCTAGCTGATGGGCTAAATCTAAATATGTGGTTGGTTCATCCAGTACTAGAATATCAGTGCCTTGTGCTAATGCCATGGCAATCCAAACCCTTTGGCGTTGGCCACCTGACAATGCTTCAATTGGTCGATCACTAAATTCCCTTAATCCCGTCACATCAATAGCCCAATGGATATACTCATAGTCTTCCTTACGCAATGTACCAAATCCGACTTGGTGAGGAAAGCGACCATATGATACTAGCTCAAAAACAGTTAAGCCTCCTGGAGCTGTTGCTGTTTGAGGCAAAATAGCCATTCTTTTGGCTACTTCCTTGGTCTTCAATTGGTGAATTGCTTTACCATCTAAATAAACCGCCCCATTTTGAGTTTGAAGTACACGAGCCACTGCCTTTAATAAAGTAGATTTACCACAACCATTTGGACCGATAATTGTGGAAATCTGCCCTTTTGGAATTTTCACACTTAAATCATTGACTATGAGCGTCGAGGAATAACCAATCGCCACACGATCTATTTCTAGTACTGACATAATTAACTTCCTTTCATTTTTGAGAGTGCTTTGAACCAACCTTATATTTGCAGACCAAATTGAGCTGTATACAACCCATAATAAGCATGTTTTCGTTCCATTAATTGCTCATGTGTTCCTTCTTCAATAATGCCTTTTTTCGATACAACAACAATTCTATCTGCATCCTTAATCGTTGCTAATCGATGGGCAATTACCAACGTCGTACGACCAATAGAAAGCTCGTTTAACGCTTGTTGAATAGCTTGTTCCGTTTCAGTGTCCAATGCAGATGTTGCTTCATCAAGTATTAAAATTTTTGGGTTTTTCAGGAAAATCCGTGCAATGGATAGTCTTTGCTTTTGACCTCCTGATAACTTCACACCTCGCTCACCAATTAATGTATCCATTCCCTCTGGGAGTGCTTTAATGACATCGGTTAGCTGTGCTCGCTGAGCTGCGTACCAAATATCTTCTTCACTAGCATTCAGATTGCCGTAAGCGATATTATCGCGAATAGTGCCATCAAATAAAAAGACATCTTGTTGAACAATCCCAATATGACCACGCAATGATTGCAATTTGAAATTGCGTATATCTACACCATCAATTTTAATGGAGCCTTCATTGACATCATAAAAACGTGGCAGCAAACTGCAAATTGTAGATTTCCCTGCTCCTGATGGACCTACTAGTGCAACTGTTTCACCAGGGCGAACCTGTAAATTAATGTGATGTAAAGCACGATTTGCATCTGAGTAGCCAAATGATACATCCGTGAATGTGATTTCACCATCAATTTCATCGATGTCTTTCGCTTCTGGTCGATCCGCTATCTCGGGCTCTGTTTCAAGAAATTCAATATAGCGTCTAAATCCTGCCATACCTTTTGGATAGCTTTCTATAAACATGTTGATTTTATTAATAGGGCCTAGCAGAATCCCTGAAAGTAAAATAAATGCGATAAAGTCTCCATTAGATAGATCGCCATTTAGCACAAAATAAGCTCCAACAAATAATGTAAATAATGACAATACCTTTGTTAGAATACCTGAAATGGCTTCATTCCAAGCCATGACCTTATAAGAGAACAATTTAGTCATTCGGAATCTTTCATTGTTTACCTTAAAGCGTTTAATTTCATGATCCTCATTTGTAAAAGCCTGTACAACACGAATACCGCTGACATTGTTTTCAACGCGAGCATTAAAATCAGCAATATCACCAAACATTTGACGAAATGCTTTGGACATTAATTTTCCGAAAATGATCGTCAGAACTAGGATGATCGGCACAAGTAGGAAAATAAGAATTGTAAAGGTTGGATCTATGTAGAACATCACACCAAATGTCCCTATAATGGTCATTGCTGCAATAAAAATATCTTCAGGACCGTGGTGGGCAAGCTCACCGATATCCATTAAATCGTTTGTTAATCGCGAAACAAGATGTCCCGTTTTATTATTATCAAAATATCTAAAGGAAAGTTTTTGTACATGGCTAAAGGATTCCTTTCTCATATCCGTTTCAATATTAATCCCTAGCATATGTCCCCAGTACGATACGATGAAATGGAGTATGGAATTAAAAATATATAAGGCAAATAACAATAAACTCGCCATAATAATCCACTTTAGTTCGCCATCTGGCAAAATATCATCAATTACTTTATTTAAAACAATTGGAAACGCTAATTCGATTAATGCTACTAAAATGGCGCAGCTAAAATCTAAAATAAATAAGCGTTTATATGGTTTGTAATATGAGAAAAATCGCTGTAATAACATGGTTGTAGCCTCCTATTGCAATATCAATCTTCATATCTACTAATTTATTTTTGTTGAGCCTTCGTAAACTCTACTATTTTGTCAGCCAGCTCTTCAGCTTGATGGAGACCCGAAAGTGGATCAGAGGCAAAATAATATTCAGATGGAAGCTCTATGATTTGATTATTTTTTACGACATCTAAGCTTGTCCAAGTCCCTGGTAACTTCCCATCTTTGTTAAAGAAGTTAATCATGAAGTTATAATCAGCTACAAAATCACCTACTACCTCGTAGGAAATCTCATAACGTCCGCCACTCGCCTCTTTTGCATCATATAACTCCTGCACTTTTTCTTGAGGCTTCAGGCCCAAAATTTGATAGAGTGCTCTACCACCCGATACGCTTGAATCTCCAACAATCGTTGCATTTTTTTCAAACATTTCATAAATAGTAAATGTTGCGCCGTCTGGAACCACATCATTTATTTTTTCCTTAGCTGTAGCTATTCGATCTTCAAACTCATTAACAAATGTTTCAGCTTCTTTTTGTCTTCCTAAATAACTTCCCATCGCCTTAATTTCCTCTATAGCTGATGAATGAGCATCTTCAGCAAAGACAATTGTAGGTGCAATTTTTTCATATTTCCCTACTTCTTCTGGATTCCATGTAATGATTAAATCTGGCTTTAGCTCTAGAATTTTTTCCAATGATACCTTTCCATCAGTCCCAATATTCGTAATTTCTCCATCCTTGTAGTGTTGTTTTAAAAACGCAGCATAATCGAGGTTAGCTGTTACGCCTCCTACTGGTACAACATCTAACGCTAAAATTTGGCCTAGATACCAGTCTGTGATGACTCTTTTTGCTCTCACTGGAATTTCTACTTCACGGCCACTGTCATCTGTCACCATTCTCGTCTCTATAGTATCTGGAGTAGTTTGTTCCTCTACCTTCGATGAGACCGAATCTTCATTACATGCTGCTAATAAAACAAACAGACTCAGAAAAAAAGGCAGTTTTATATGTTGAATCATCTTTTGCATCATGATTTCATTTTCTCCATTCTCAAATCGGTTTGCTTGCGCGAGCTGATTCTCATTGTATTGAAAATGATTCTCATTTGTAATGGCCATTTCAGACATATAGGATGTATATTTCAGCCTAAAATTACTTGGTGCCATATTTGTAGCCTTTTTAAAGGCACGACTAAAATAGTATTCATCTTCATAGCCAAGTGAAATTGCAATTTCCTTTATACCAAATTGGTTTTCCACCAAATATTGTTGTGCCTGCTCAATTCTTAATTGCTGTAAATATATTTGTGGTCCTACCCCATAGCGTGCTTTAAAAATTCGTAATAAATGACGTGTGCTAATATGAAGCGTATCTGCCAATGTTTGTATAGATAATGGTTGGTGAAGATGCTGATGAATATACAGTCGTGCTACTTCTGCCTTATCCATTTCATGCGGGTTCCCCTGCCCATCTGCTAATTCTTGAAACACACGATAAACAAATTCATACAAAGAGGCTTTAACTGAAAAATGATCTTGAATAGAGCCAGACATCCATTTGCTATACATATCTTGAAGTATGTTGTGAATGGCTATTGGATTAGCAGGCACACAAGAGAAATTTATTTGAAAAGGTTGATATTGCATCTGTAGATGTTGCATAAAGGCATCCTTATAGATGACATCTCCTTCATAACGTATGAGGAAGTAGCTAACACTATGCTGTGCATTAATTTGTAAACATTGAGATTTACCAATGTGAAAAATACTGAAACGCTGTACATAATAAGGCTGTTCATCAATGATAATTTGCGCCTCGCCTGCTGTTATGATAAGAAACGAACTATTAGTTACTACCTTTGAAACTTGAACTTTTGATTTATTTATGTAATTAATATGCTTCATTTGAACATAGGCATTTTGCCAAAGCAGCATGTAGGCATCATAATTCATCCGAATCTCCTTCAAAAAGATATTTATTAACTTCATTATATTGATAATGATTATCAATTTCAATAAACATTTATTCATTTAAAAATATACAAAAAAATCACCATTGACAATTATTTGTCAATGGTGATGGCTGTTCTATAATAAACCTTTACCTTTTGTTGCTTTTTTCATATCTTCGTTCAGTTTTTCAAAAAATTCTTCGTTCGATTTTGTTGTACGCAGTTTTTTCAGGAAGCGTTCCGCAAAATCAGGCGCATCTGAAAATGTTTTACGAATCGCCCATAGTTTTTCAAGTTGTTCAGGCTCAAGCAATAACTCTTCCTTACGTGTACCTGAACGGCGAATATCAAGCGCAGGGAAAATTCGGCGCTCTGCCAACTGGCGATCTAAATGAAGCTCTAAATTACCTGTCCCCTTAAATTCTTCGTAAATAACCTCGTCCATACGTGAACCAGTATCTACTAAAGCAGTTGCTAATATCGTTAAGCTACCGCCTTCTTCAATATTTCGAGCCGATCCAAAGAAGCGCTTAGGTCTATGGAAGGCAGCTGGATCGATCCCCCCTGAAAGTGTACGTCCACTTGGAGGAATGACAAGGTTAAATGCACGTGCCAAACGTGTGATGGAATCCATTAATATAATGACATCACGTTTATGTTCCACTAAACGGCGTGCACGTTCTAAAACGATCTCTGCCACTTTAACATGATTCTCTGGAACTTCATCAAACGTTGAGCTAACAACATCTGCATTTACAGATCGTTCAATATCAGTTACTTCCTCAGGACGTTCATCTATCAGTAAGACAATAAGCTCTGCTTCTGGATGATTTGTCGTAATAGCGTTTGCAATTTCTTTTAATAAAGATGTTTTCCCCGCTTTCGGCGGTGCAACGATTAATCCACGCTGACCAAAACCTACAGGCGCCACTAAATCCATAATACGTGTTGATAAATTACGCTGAGTTGTTTCCAGTTTAATTTGTCTGTTTGGATATAACGGTGTTAGTGCAGGGAAATGCACACGTTCCTTTGCAACTTCAGGATCCTCGCCATTGACGGCATCAACTTGTAATAATCCGTAATAACGTTCATTCTCCTTAGGTGGTCGCACCTTCCCAGATACCTTGTCCCCATTACGAAGATCAAAGCGACGAATTTGAGATGCAGAAATATAAATATCCTCTTTACTTGGAGAGTAGTTTATTGGTCGAAGGAAGCCAAAGCCCTCTTGCGAAACAATTTCAAGTACGCCTTCCATAAAGAAATAGCCTTCTTGCTCTGAACGCGTTTTCAAAATAGCAAATATTAATTCTTTTTTCGTTAGCTTGCTATAATATGAAATTTTATATTGGCGTGCAAGAGCGTAAAGCTCTTTTAACGTCATGTTTTCTAATTGAGCGATTGTCAATGCAGACATATGCACAACTCCAGTCTTTTTCAAAATATAATACAATTATTGGGGTTATCATCGAAGATTTTTTACGAACGAATGGCTCTGTTCCCACGATACGGTTACCTCAGTAGGTCAATAATAAATACATAGTCCACCATATGATGAAACATTGCCTTACAAACTACGGGATGGTTTATTTAAAGAAGAAGGTACCTAGCACAATAGATGTACTAGGTATATTTTAGAAGAAAATATCATTAATATCTAGGTTTTTTCTCAAGTGCGTGACGGCCTTCTACAAAGCGAACCGTACCAGACTTAGCACGCATAACTACTGAGTGAGTTAATGCGTAAGCACCTTTATATTGAACACCCTTTAAAAGCTCACAATCTGTCACAGCTGTTGCTGCAAAAATAGCATCGTCACCTTTTACTAGATCATCTAAATAAAGAACTTTATCAACATCTACACCCATTTTATGGCAGCGTTCTAATTGCTCTTCATCTTCTGGTACTAATTTTGCTTGGAAGTCCCCACCTAGACATTTTAAGGCTACAGCCGAAATAACACCCTCTGGTGCACCACCTGTTCCAAACATAATATCAATACCTGTTTCATCAAAGGCGGTATTAATCGCTGCACCAACATCGCCATCTTGAATAAACTTAATACGTGCACCAGCTTCGCGAATTTCATCAACAATTGCTTGGTGACGTGGACGATCTAATAAAGTAGCAACTACATCTGAAATATCTTTATTTTTTGCTTTTGCTACTTGTAATAAGTTATAAGTGACAGAAGCATTGATATCTACTTTACCAGCTGCTTCTGGCCCTACAGCTATTTTCTCCATGTACATATCTGGTGCGTTTAACAGATTACCCTTATCTGCAATTGCAAGGACTGTCATTGCACCATTCGTACCTTTTGCTACAATATTTGTACCTTCTAATGGATCCACAGCAATATCTACTTTTGGACCACCACTTCGTAAGCCAAGTTCTTCACCAATATATAGCATTGGTGCTTCATCCATTTCGCCTTCACCAATTACTACTGTAGCATGCATTGGAATTGTATCGAACATTTTGCGCATCGCTGTTGTTGCTGCATCATCTGCCTCAATTTTTAAACCGCGTCCCATCCATTTCCCGGATGCAATTGCTGCTGCTTCTGTTACTCGTACTACTTCCATCGATAAACTACGTTCCATTGTTGCTTTGCCTCCCGTTATCGGTCATTTTTCATACCGAAACATTCAAATTACCTCTATTGTAACATAATTGAGTGAAAACTTTTAGCTCTCATTATTCCTTTGTCTCAGCTACGCGTGCCAGGATTGTTTCACGTCGAATATCAGCGCCTAAATCACGTAATTTCTCAATAAGTGAGCTATAGCCACGTTCGATATGATAAATATCTTGCACTTCCGTTTCGCCTTCCGCTAGAAGACCAGCTAAAACTAATGCTGCGCCTGCGCGTAGATCTGTAGCCGTTACTGTTGAGCCATGTAATCTGCTAGGCCCTTTAATAATAGCCGTGTTGCCTTCTACTCGAGCATCAGCATTCATACGACGAAGCTCATCAATATGTTTAAATCGAGCTGTATAAATAGTATCTGTTACTTTTGAGGAACCGAATGCCTGTGACATTAACACAGCAAGTGGTTGCTGAATATCGGTTGGGAAACCAGGATACACCAATGTTTTTACATCAACAGCTTGCAAAGTGGATAGGTCTGTTTTTGGTACATAAATACTTTCTTCACCAATTTCAATCTTCACACCCATTTCACGAAGCTTCGCTATAATTGCTTCTAAATGCAGTGGAATTACATTATCAATTGTAATACCATCACCTACTGCTGCAGCCATGATCATAAATGTTGCAGCTTCAATGCGATCCGGTATAATCGTATGCTCTGTACCATGTAGTTCTTCTACCCCTTCAATACGGATGACACTTGTACCTGCCCCTTTAATATTGGCCCCCATATTTGTTAGAAGTGTAGCTACATCAATAATTTCAGGTTCCTTCGCTGCATTTTCTATAACTGTACGGCCCTTCGCGAGGACAGCAGCTAACATAATGTTAATTGTGGCACCAACACTTGCGACATCTAAATAAATTTTTGCCCCAATTAATTCATCTGCACGTAAATAAATCGCGCCATGCTCATTCGTAATTTTAGCGCCTAATGCTTCAAAGCCCTTTATATGCTGATCAATTGGTCGGGGACCCAAGAAACAGCCACCTGGTAAACCAATGACCGCCTTCTTGAAACGTCCTAGCATTGCCCCCATTAAATAATAGGAAGCGCGTAACTTTTTAACATTGCCGTTCGGTAATGGTAAGGCAATCATGTCTGTTGGATCGATTGTCATCTTCCCATCCTCAAACGATACTTCCCCACCAATTTCCTCTAATAAAGCCTTTAACGTCCATGCATCTGAAATTTCTGGTATCCCTCCAATTGTCACTGGAGAGTTCGCCAAAATTGATGCAGGAATTAAGGCGACTGCACTATTTTTTGCACCACTAACTTTAATTGTACCTTGAAGACGATTTTCGCCAGTAATTTTATAAACATCCATTTTGCGTTCTCCCTCATGATTGGAAAGTAGTATTTTTTGCATTTGGCTCACTGTATATTCTTATTATTCGCCTTTTCTCTTATTCCAATCCGCTAAAAATCCTTCAATTCCTTTTTCCGTTAATGGATGGTGGAAAAGTTGTTTTAAAACTTTAAATGGAGTTGTTGAAATATGCGCGCCAGCTAAAGCTGCAGCCGTAACGTGCTGAGGGTGACGAACAGAAGCAGCAATAATTTGTGTATCAATATTATGAATTGTAAAAATGTCGGCAATTGTTTCAATTAGCTCTACACCATTTTGACCAATGTCATCTAAACGGCCGATAAATGGTGATACATATGTAGCACCTGCACGCGCAGCCATTAATGCTTGGTTTGCACTAAAAATTAATGTTACGTTTGTTTTAATTCCTTTGTTTGCAAAGAAACGACAAGCCTCTAATCCCGCTGGTGTCATTGGAAGTTTCACTGTAATGTTAGGAGCAATAGCAGCTAATTCCAAACCTTCTTTAATCATTCCTTCTGCATCCAGTGCAATAACTTCTCCACTTACGGAACCATCGACAAGCTCTGCGATTTCACGAAGACGATCATGGAAAGAAACATTTTCTTCTTTAGCCACTAGTGATGGGTTTGTTGTAACTCCTGATAAAATCCCCCATGCGTGTGCCTCTTTAATCTCTTCAAAATTTGCTGTATCAATAAAAAATTTCATATTATTTCCTCCTGATCATTTTTCTTATATTATTAAATATTTTCCAAAATTTCTTTATTTCAAAAACAAGAGAAGGTCGATTGAAAGCATCAACACTTCTCTTATTATGTGTATTTATCTATGCTTTTGTAACATATTAAATGCAAAAATTAAGCTTTTTGTGCACTACCAAATTCGCGAATCTTACCAACAACTGTTGCTTTAATCGCTTCACGTGCAGGACCAAGGAATTTACGAGGATCGTAAACAACTTTGTCGTTGTCAAGAATCTCACGGATTGCTTTTGTTGCTTCAATTTGATTTTCAGTATTCACGTTAATTTTTGCAGTACCTAATGAAATAGAACGTTGGATATCTTTTGTTGGGATACCTGTACCACCATGTAATACTAGTGGAAGATCTGCCAATTTAGAGATTTCCTCCATTTCTTTGAAGCCTAGGTTTGGTTCTCCTTTATAAGGACCATGTACAGAGCCAAGTGCTGGCGCTAAGCAGTCGATATCTGTTAACTCAACCATTTTACGGCATTCTTCTGGATCAGCGTAAATAATACCACCGATTACACCGTCTTCATCTCCGCCAACTGTTCCTAATTCCGCTTCTACAGAAACGCCTTTAGCATGTGCGTATTCTACTACTTCTGAAGTAATTTTCACATTTTCCTCAAATGGATGGTGTGAAGCATCAATCATCACAGAAGTAAAGCCTGCATCAATTGCCTCTTTACATTTTGCAAAGCTAGAACCATGGTCAAGATGAATGGCTACTGGAACTGTAGTACCATAAGATTCCATTAAACCTTTTACCATGTGAACAACAGAAATAAATCCGCCCATATATTTACCTGCACCTTCAGAAACACCAAGAATCACTGGAGATTTTTCTTCTTCAGCTGCTTGTAAAATTGCTTGTGTCCACTCTAGGTTGTTAATGTTGAATTGACCAACAGCATAACCCTCTGCTTTTGCTTTAATTAACATCTCTTTCATAGATACTAATGCCATACTAAAAATCCTCCTCTTAGGACTATTCTTTCTACATAAATATGCTCCTCAATCATAGCAAAAATAATAGCCTCTGAAAAGCAGGGGCTATTATTTTCTACACGAAAGCGGAGTGCAACGTAGCGGCAGTGTCGCCAAAGTGCAGGGCAACGTAACGGCGGCGCTAAGAAAATATGTACTCCTTTTTTAAGCATAAAGAAAACAGGCCGTGTATTCACTGCCTGTTCTTTAAACTTGTAACGCTTTATTAACTTCGTCACGCACTTCAAAAATATCAAAAGGCTTCGTAAAGTAACGGATCGCTCCCAAATTTAAAGCTTCTTGTACAACATCTAGCTCTCCATACGCTGTCATCATAAATACAGGAAGTTTTGGGAACTTTTCTTTTAAACGTCTTAAAATTTCGATACCATCCATTCCGGGTATCTTCATATCTAGTAATACGCAATCCATGTCTTGTTCATCTGCATACTTTAATGCCTCTAAACCATTGGCTGCTAAATATGTAACATATCCTTCCTTTTTCAGCACTTCGTTTAAAAGCAAACGAATTCCCTGCTGATCATCGACAATTAGTAATCGTTTCACATTCCATTCCGCCCTTTTTATTTTTTATTCTTACACAAAAACATTCTTTATTATGTATAATTCTACTTTTTCAGCTTAATACCTTCTAGTATTATAAATTATCTGCTTTTGCTTTCTATCTTTTTCCCCCCTATAATATGGGTAGAGGTGGGATCATGTCAAAAATTCTAACAACACAATTAAGTGGATTATTACAAAGAATTACACAAAATGAAGAGGATGCGATCGAGGAGACTGCCAGGTTATTGGCACAAGCTGCAATTGGCGAAGGTAATGTCTATTTTGCTTGCTTTGGAGAAATGCAGACAGTGGAATTAAATGCACTGCAAGCAGTAGAACCATTTAGCAAGTTAGCACCTTGGACTTCGGATACAAGCTTAACAGAAGCCGATCGAGTTTGCATTTTTACTCGTAGTGCGCACGATGAAGAAGCACTAGCTTTAGCTCAGAAATTAAATACTCAATTTATTCCCTTCGCTGCTGTTGCAGGTGAACCAGCAAGTACAGAAAATCCTCTTGGAGACTTAGCCTATACGTATATTTCTACTCGTATTAAAGGTGGTTTATTGCCAAATGATTTAGGTCAACGGGTAGTTGTACCACATGCACTTGCAGGGCTTTTTGTTTATGAAGCTGTCAAAATGGCCTATGATGATATGCTTGGTTTTGATGAGGAAGAATTGTAATAATCCAATTAAAAAGAGTTGTCTCATTTTTCGAGACAACTCTTTTTGTTTATTTAAATGTTGCGCCGATAAAGTCACGGAACAGTGGTTGTGGACGATTTGGTCGTGACACTAACTCTGGGTGGAATTGACATGCTACAAAGAAATTATTCTCTGGTAGCTCAATAATTTCAACCAGCTTACCGTCAGGACTTGTACCCGAGAAGACAAGACCAGCTGCTTCCATTGCTTCACGATATTCATTGTTAAATTCATAACGATGACGATGACGCTCATAAACAAGCTCTTTGCCATATGCTTCACTTGCCTTAGAACCGTCTTTTAATTTACATGGGTATAGGCCTAAACGTAATGTCCCGCCAATATCTACGCTATCATTTTGATCTGGTAAGAAGTCGATAATTGGGTACTCTGTGTTAGCATCAAGCTCAGTAGAATGAGCGCCTTTTAATCCTAACACATTACGTGCATATTCAATTGTCGCAAGCTGCATACCTAAGCAGATTCCTAAGAAAGGTACATTATTTTCACGCGCAAATTGCGTAGCTAAAATTTTACCTTCCACACCACGATCACCGAAGCCACCTGGTACTAAAATCGCATCAGCATCTTTTAATAGTGCAGTTACATTATCAGCATTGACATGTTCTGCATTAATCCAGTCAATTTCAATATCAGAATTATAAACATAGCCTGCATGCTTTAATGCTTCTACCACTGAAATATAAGCATCTTGAAGTTCTACATATTTCCCTACTAACGCTACTTTTCTTTTGTTTGGTAAGTTTTTCACTTTGTCTACAAGCTCGCGCCATTCTTCCATATCCGCTTCTGGAGCTTCCATACCAAAGTGGTCAAGAACGATATCATCAATATCTTGTGCATGTAGGTTTAATGGTACTTCATATAAATGCTCCGCATCACGAGATTCAATAATTTCATGTGGTTGAACATCACAGAATAAAGCTAATTTCTCTTTCATATCTTGTGGTACTTCTTGTTCAGTACGCACAACGATAATATTTGGTTGAATACCTAAAGAACGTAACTCTTTTACAGAATGCTGAGTTGGTTTTGTTTTTAATTCACCAGCGGCTTTAATATAAGGAATCAATGTACAGTGGATATACATGACATTATTGTGACCTAAATTAGTTTTCATTTGACGGATAGCTTCAAGGAAAGGTAATGATTCAATATCCCCTACTGTTCCACCTACTTCTGTAATAACAACGTCTGCATTTGTCTCACGACCAGCGCGTTGGATACGATCTTTAATTTCATTTGTAATATGAGGAATAACTTGTACTGTACCACCGTTGTAATCGCCACGACGTTCCTTCTGTAATACCGATTGATACACACGACCTGAAGTTACTGTAGAATGCTTTCCTAGGTTGATATCAATAAAACGCTCATAATGCCCTAAATCTAAGTCAGCCTCAGCACCATCATCTGTTACAAAAACCTCACCATGTTGATAAGGACTCATCGTACCTGGGTCGATATTAATATATGGGTCAAATTTTTGAATCGTAACTTCTAAACCGCGGTTTTTTAATAAACGGCCTAGAGATGCTGCAACAATCCCTTTTCCAAGTGATGATACAACCCCACCTGTTACAAAAATATACTTCGTCATGAAAAAATTCCTCCTTTAGAATTGCTAGATAAGTTGTTTTGTTAGGGATTAAAACATCTGACAGTCAAACACCCTAAAAAAAGAAAAGCCGAGAATGTCTACAAACTTGTAGTCGATTCGAAGCTGTCATCGTTTCTATCTCTTTTCCACTTTCCTTTAAACCTTAAAACTTTAACATTTATTCAGTCACCGTTTACTATACATCATGAATACTTTAAAACATTTATATTCATATCCGCACAAAAAGTATGGGAGAGCTGGTCTGAATAAAGTTAAAAACAAAAAAACGCTCCTCCTGCATAGGTCTGCAGGGGGAGCGTATTATATACACGGTCTTTCTCCTTCTTTTAAGGAGCCCAAGTAAAAGATTAAACGTAACCGTGATAGAAGTCAAGAATTTTTACATCAAGCATAAAAGTAAGAAAATTCTAAGAGCGAGGTTTTAGATTTCTTCCTCTTCTTCTTCGAACTCTTCTTCATCTTCGTCTTCATCAATAAACTCTTCATCGATTTCTTCAATATCTTCTAAATCTTCGTCTTCATCAAAATCAATATCTTCTTTATCTTCATCTTCTTCGTCTATCTCTTCTTCTTCTACGAACTCTTCATAGTCCTCGTCGAAGTCGATATCTTCTTCATCCAAATCGATATCTTCTTCTAGATCATCATCTTCATCCACAGAAGCTTTAGATTTTTTCTTTTGAGTTTTAACAGAAGGTGCTGTTTCTTCCTCAATTTGCTCTACTTTAAACCATTCACGTAAGCCCCAGCCTGTTTCTTGGTTATATAAGAAGCGGCCATCTACATTAATATCTGTGTAAAATTGTAGTAGGCGGGATTTAATTTCTTCATCACTGTAGCCTACAAGCTCTTGAATTATTTTTAACAAATCATTAAACGTTACTGAGGCACGTTTTTCATTTAAAATTGCATACGCTAAGTTAATTAACGACTCTTCAGTTAATTGTTCCTTTGTCATTTCACGAAAATTCAATTCGTGCACTTCCTTTCCCTCATCACAATGGACGTTTTAAAATTACATGGTGCTTTATTTTCCAAGCGCAGCAAAAATGGCCACGCAAAAGGTACTTTCCATACAATAAGCATAATACCCATTATATACAAAGTTTTAGCCCCTTTGCTAGCTTCAATTACTGTTTTTTATATTACGCATTTTTTTTATGCCAAGATAAAACAAATAGACAGATAATAGTAGTAAAGGAATAGCGCCAATTTGCTTATTATACAGGAAAATGGCTCCCAATACTAAAGCTAATACAATTATGTAGTGAATAGCTGATTTCATCCTCTACCGCGCCTCCCCTTTTTTTTACATTTCTATTATAGCGAAAAAAAAAAGAAGTGCCTAATCCTAAGACTAGACACTAAAAACTAGAGAAGCTTATTACATAAATTAGAAAGAAATGTCGGTAAACTAGTGTGATTTTCTATCTCTGTTTACATATTACGACGATATTGTCCACCAACTTCATACAAAGCCTTCGTAATTTGTCCCAAACTAGCTACTTTAACAGTTTCCATTAATTCCGCAAAGATATTTCCGTTATGGACAGCTACCTCTTGTAATCGGTTAATAGCTGCCTCGCTTTTAGCTTCATTGGCCTTCCAGAAATCTTGTAAATTGTGGATTTGAGTTTCCTTCTCTTCCGTCGAAGCACGAGCAATCTCCATATTATCAATATCAGCATCAGAAGCTGGGTTTGGGTTCAGGTAAGTATTAACACCAATAATCGGTAACTCCCCTGAATGTTTTAACATTTCATAATGCATCGATTCCTCTTGAATTTTCCCTCGTTGGTATTGTGTCTCCATTGCTCCTAACACACCACCACGATCATTGATACGATCAAATTCTTCGAGGACAGCTTCTTCCACAAGATCTGTCAGCTCTTCCACAATAAATGCACCTTGAAGTGGATTTTCATTTTTCGCTAAGCCATGCTCTTTTGTAATAATCATTTGAATAGCCATTGCACGACGTACCGATTCCTCAGTAGGCGTTGTAATTGCCTCATCATAGGCATTTGTATGCAAAGAGTTACAGTTATCCTGTAAGGCCATCAAAGCCTGTAATGTTGTACGAATATCATTAAAATCAATCTCCTGCGCATGTAGACTACGACCTGAAGTTTGAATATGATATTTTAACTTTTGGGCACGCTCATTTGCGCCATATTTATCGCGCATCACAATCGCCCAAATACGACGAGCTACACGTCCGATTACTGTATATTCTGGATCAAGTCCATTAGAGAAGAAGAATGATAAGTTAGGCGCGAAGTCATTAATATTCATGCCTCGGCTTAAATAATATTCTACATACGTAAAGCCATTCGCTAATGTGAAGGCTAATTGCGAAATAGGATTTGCTCCCGCCTCCGCTATATGATAGCCAGAAATTGAAACAGAGTAGTAGTTACGTACCTTATGGTCAATAAAGTATTGCTGAATATCACCCATCATACGTAGGGCAAATTCTGTAGAGAAAATACATGTATTTTGACCTTGGTCTTCTTTCAGGATGTCCGCTTGTACTGTTCCACGTACGACCTGAAGTGTTTTCTCACGTGTCTCTGTAAATTCTTCAACTGTCAAAGTACGTCCTAACTCTTGCTCACGTAATTTTATTTGCTGATCAATCGCTGTATTCATGAACATAGCCAAAATGATAGGTGCTGGACCATTAATTGTCATCGATACAGATGTGGAGGGTGCACATAAATCAAAGCCTGCATATAGTTTTTTCATATCCTCTAATGTACAGATAGATACACCTGATTCCCCAACTTTACCATAAATATCTGGTCGGTAATCTGGGTCCTCCCCGTACAATGTTACGGAATCAAATGCCGTAGATAAACGTTTCGCGTCATCATCCTTCGATAAATAGTGGAAGCGTTTATTTGTACGCTCTGGCGTACCCTCACCAGCAAATTGGCGCTTTGGATCTTCTCCCTCTCGTTTGAATTGGAAAACACCCGCTGTATATGGGAATTCACCTGGTACATTTTCTTTATAAACCCAGCGCAAAATTTCACCATAGTCCTCAAACTTTGGTAATACAACCTTTGGAATTTTTGTACCTGAAAGACTTATTGTCTTTAAAATTGTGCGAATTTCTTTATCGCGAATTTTCGTCACAAATTCATCCCCAGCATACGCTTCCTTTAAAGCTTGCCAATTGTCTAATATACGCTTGGATTCAGCCGTTAATTCGTCTCGGACACCTTCTGCTAAAGAATTAAGTGATGTGATAAGTGCATCATCCGGTGCTTTTTCCTTAACTGCAGTGAGAGCCCCTTCTAATTGGAAAAGACGACGAGCAAATGCCACCTGCTGTTCTGTTTTTTTATGATAGCCACGAACTGTATCAGTAAGCTCTCGTAAATAATAACGACGATCATTCGGAATAATTACATCTTGCTTTTGCGTTTTAGCAAATTGCTCATAGCTCGTTTCCCAATCGCTACCAGCTTTTTGGTTAATAATTTGCACTAACGCGGCAAATAAAGCATTTGTTCCTTTATCATTAAATTGGCTAGCGATTGTCCCGTAAACCGGCATATTATCAAGTGATTCATCCCAAAGTTCGCGCGAGCGCTGATATTGTTTTTGCACTTGACGTAGTGCATCCTCAGAACCTTTACGTTCAAACTTATTAATAGCAATAACATCCGCAAAATCAATCATATCAATCTTCTCAAGCTGCGTTGGTGCACCAAACTCACTTGTCATAACATACATTGATAAATCGGTATATTTAGTAATCTCGGCATCACCCTGACCAATACCACTTGTTTCAACGATAATTAAATCATAGCCAGCTACACGTACTACATCTATTACGTCCCCAATGGATGCGGTTAATTCCGTACGAGAGCCTCGTGTAGCTAAGCTACGCATATAGACACGATTATTAAAGATCGCATTCATACGAATTCGATCTCCAAGTAATGCCCCACCTGTTTTTTGCTTTGTTGGATCGACGGACAGAATTGCCACATGCTTTTCTGGGAATTCTTTTAAGAAACGGCGGATTAGTTCATCCGTTAACGAAGATTTACCCGCGCCACCAGTTCCGGTAATTCCCATAACAGGTGTTCCTTTTGAACGCTTCCTTGCTTCCTCCAGCATTTTTTTCGTGTCTTCATCGTCATTTGACTCGGCTGCTGTAATTAAATTAGCTAAAATTTCAGGAGTCTCTGTTGTTAAAGACTCTAATTTTTCTAAGTACCTACCAGTTGCAGTAGGAAAATCTGTTCCTTTAATTTGCTCATTAATCATTCCCTGAAGCCCTAAAACGCGGCCATCCTCTGGTGAGAATATTCCCGCAATGCCATAAGAATGCAGCTCTTTAATTTCACGTGGTAGAATTACTCCACCACCACCGCCATATATTTTTATATGTGGCGCCCCTTTTTCACGCAGTAAATCATACATATATTTAAAGTATTCCATATGCCCGCCTTGATAAGAAGAAATAGCAATACCTTGTGCATCCTCTTGTATCGCAGCATTTACGACTTCTTCCACGGAACGATTATGACCTAAATGGATTACTTCCACACCGCTCGATTGCAAAATGCGTCGCATAATATTGACCGAAGCATCATGTCCATCAAAAAGACTCGATGCTGTCACAAAACGTACGTGATTTTTTGGACGATACACTTCTACCTTTGTCATATGAAATCCCCACTCTCTCCCCTTAATGAATAAAAAAAGCCGGCAATTGCAATGTCGCTCTATGCAATTACCGACAAACCCCTAACGAAATATTAAAACCCCTTTATGCCTGAAATGAACAATGTGATTTGCATGTCAATAAACTCATCAATTGAATGTTGGCGATGTAATGCCCATTTGCGGAATGCCCAACTTTGTCCAGACACTACTAAATTATTAGCTGCTAAATGAATTTGCTTGTCTGTCATTGTTATGTCACCAGATTGTACACAGCGCTTTAGCAATCTTTCAAACGTAGCAACCATTTCAAACTCTTTACTAAAGACATAACGTTGCGCTTCTTTTGACAATGATTTTGTTTCTTGATACATGATTGTAAGCTCATCAACCATGCTATCGATTTGCAGGAAATATTCTCGAATCATTTCCTTTAGCTCTTCGATTGTCCCTGCTTTAATCTCATAACTTGAAAGTCGCTCCATTGCATGATGATAGATACTATCACATACGAGGTAAAGAACATCTTCTTTTGTTCGAATGTACTCATATAAAGTACCGATACTAAAGCCTGCAGCTTTTGCGATTTCTCTCGTTGTGGCCCGATGGTAGCCTTTTTCTTTGAATAACTTAATTGCTCCCTGAATCATTTGCTCACGACGAATGGCGATTAAATTTTCATCTTTTACAGTTGACTGTACTTGGGGCCTTTTATCTTTTTCTGTCATCAATTATTTAGTTAACATACGCGAGATAACTAGACGTTGAATCTCTTGCGTACCTTCATAAATTTGTGTAATTTTCGCATCACGCATAAAGCGTTCTACTGGATAATCTTTTGTATAACCGTAACCACCAAATACTTGAACCGCCTCCGTCGTTACACTCATCGCCGTATCGCCAGCCATTAATTTCGCCATTGCTGATGCCTTACCATATGGTAGGTTATTAGATTCTAACCAAGCCGCTTGATATGTAAGAAGTCGAGATGCCTCAATTTGAGTGGCCATATCCGCTAGCTTAAAGGAAACACCTTGATTTGCTGTAATTGGTTTGCCAAATTGTACACGTTCTTTCGCATAGTCAACTGCTGCATCAAGTGCTCCTTGTGCAATTCCTACAGCTTGCGCCGCAATACCATTTCGTCCACCATCTAGTGTCGTCATCGCAATCTTAAAGCCTTCTCCTTCAGCTCCAAGCAAGTTTTCTTTTGGAACACGACAGTTGTCGAAAGTAATTTCTGTCGTAGGAGATGAACGAATTCCTAATTTCTTCTCCTTTTTACCTACAGAGAAACCTTCATATCCCGCTTCAACGATAAATGCTGATGTACCGTTTTTGGCTTCAGGATCTGTTACGGCAAATACAATATATGTATCTGCTACTCCACCATTTGTAATGAAGATTTTTGAGCCATTTAAAATATAATCATCGCCATCACGTTTTGCGTAAGTTTTCATGCCACCCGCATCAGAACCTGATCCTGGTTCTGTTAAACCGTAAGCCCCAATATGCTTTCCTTCAGCCATTGGACGAAGATATTTTTGTTTCTGTTCTTCTGTACCGAACTTATACAGTGGCCAACCTGCAAGTGATGTATGTGCAGATAATGTTACTCCTGTTGATGCACAAACACGTGATAATTCCTCAACAGCAATGACATATGCAAGATAATCAAATCCAGCTCCACCATATTCCTCTGGCCATGGAATACCTGTTAAACCAAGCTCCGCCATTTTATCGAAAATGGCACGGTCAAATTCTTCATTTTCATCACGTTCTGCCGCTGTTGGAGCCACTTCATTCATAGCGAAATCTCGAATCATTTCACGTAATTGCTCATGCTCTTCTGTTAACTGAAAGTTCATTGTCCATTTCCCCTTTTTATTAGACTCTGTTCTGTGTAATGGTAAGTTGGATTCAGCGTTTCATTAAGTCGTTTTCTTACTATATCGAACGATTCCCATCCTCTTTGCAGCTGTTTGATTCATTTTTATTCGCTACAACCAACACCTTACACCAAATTATTTCAGTAAATGTTTACTAATGACTAGCCTTTGTATTTCACTTGTTCCTTCATATATTTCAGTTACCTTGGCATCGCGGAAATATCGCTCTACTGGGTAATCTTCTGTATAACCATAGCCACCAAATACTTGAACAGCCTCTATTGCTGTTTGGACAGCTGATCGAGATGCAAAAAGTTTCGCCATTGAAGCTTCAGCGCCACACGGTAAACCTTTCGCACGTAAATCTGCAGCACGGTAGACTAGTAGTTTGGATGATTCAACAGCTGTTGCCATGTCAGCAAGTTTAAAGCTAACACCTTGTTGGGCAACAATCGGTTTGCCAAATTGAACACGTTCTTTAGCATAAGCAGTAGCTGCTTCAAGTGCCGCTTCAGCTATTCCTAAAGATTGTGCAGCAATACCAATGCGTCCCACATCTAAATTAGCCATCGCTATTTTGAAGCCTTCTCCCTCTTCCCCTAAAAGGTTGTCGGCTGGTATGCGGCAATTATCGAATGTTAGCTGAACAGTGCGAGAGCCATGCAAGCCCATTTTATGCTCGTCTTTTCCAATAATTAAACCAGGTGTTCCCTTTTCAACGATAAAGGCAGAAATACCTTTTGTTTTTTCAGCAGGATTCGTTGATGCGAATACAATGTATACATCCGCCTCCCCACCATTAGTAATAAATACTTTGGAGCCATTAATGACATATTCATCACCCTCACGGACTGCCTTCGATTGAAGAGAGCCAGCATCTGAACCGGCACCTGGTTCTGTTAAACAAAAGGCACCTAAATATTCACCCGCTGCAAGTTTAGGTACATAACGTTTCTTTTGTTCTTCATTCCCAAAGTAAATGATTGGATTCGTTCCAACCGATGTATGCACCGATAAAATAACTCCCATTACAGCGCTTACCTTTGATAATTCATGAATCGCAATAATGTACGATGTAAAATCCATGCCAGAGCCTCCAAGCTCTTCAGGTGTTGTAATACCCATTAAACCAAGTTCACCCATCTGCTGAAGCAGCTCACGTGGAAACTCCCCTGCTTCCATTCGCTCTACCCATGGTTGGATTTTTTCTTGAGCAAAATTACGAACCATATCGCGCATCATAATTTGCTCATCTGTAAATTGCAAATGCATCTATTATGTCACCCCTCTAAGTTGTCCTGTAGCACTTCTATAACCCCATCCCCATAGGATTATTCGTAAATATAAAAGCCTCTTCCAGATTTCTTTCCTAGCCAACCCGCTGCAACATATTTACGAAGCAGTGGACAAGGACGATATTTACTATCTCCTAGGCCCTCATGTAAAATCTCCATAATGGAGAGACATGTATCTAAACCAATGAAATCCGCCAATGTTAACGGTCCCATTGGATGGTTCATACCAAGTTTCATGACATCGTCAATCGCTTCTTTTGACGCTACCCCTTCATATAAAGCATAAATAGCTTCATTGATCATCGGAAGTAAGATTCGGTTTGAAATAAATCCTGGGAAGTCATTCACTTCAACTGGCGTTTTCGCTAATTTGACAGTCATCTCTTCCACCGCTTTGTACACTTCATCAGTTGTAGCTAAACCACGGATAATTTCTACAAGCTTCATGACAGGTACAGGATTCATAAAGTGCATGCCAATAACTTGCTCTGGTCGATTTGTTACAGCGGCAATTTCTGTAATAGGTAGTGAAGAGGTATTCGTAGCTAAAATAGCATGTGCCTGTGCAATTCCATCAAGTTGTTTAAAAATGGATTGCTTCACTTCCATATTTTCTACAGCTGCCTCAATGATAATATCTACATCACTAGCATCCTGTAAATCTAGTGACATCGTAATGCGACCTAGAATTGCAGCCTTTTCTTCTTCTGTTTTACGACCCTTTTCTACATCGCGTGACAAATTTTTAGTCATAGCCCCTAATCCACGCTCGTAAAACTCTTGTTTTATATCGTTCAATTTCACGTCAAAGCCTGCTTGTGCGCAAACCTGTGCAATGCCAGAGCCCATTTGCCCTGCACCAATGACCATTACCTTTTGAATTCCCATCAGTTCAGTCCCCCTGTTTTCGGTACTTCAATCATGATTGCATCGCCTTGCCCACCACCTGAACAAATGGCGGCAATACCAATGCCACCGCCTCGACGCTTTAATTCATGAGCAAGCGTTAAAATAATTCGTGCTCCAGAAGCTCCTATTGGATGTCCTAAAGCAACTGCGCCACCATTAACATTAACCTTTTCAGCATCTAGATCAGCTAACTGCTTACTCACTAAAGCTACCGCTGCAAAGGCTTCATTAATTTCAAACAAATCAATATCTGCTAATGACTTATTCGTCTTTTTCAACAGCTTATTAATGACTAATCCTGGTGTTTGAGGGAAATTTTCTGGCTCAATCGCTAGCTCTTCATGACCTATAATTATTGCCAATGGTTCTCTACCTTCGCGTGTCGCACGTTCCTCATTCATGATTACAAGCGCACATGCTCCGTCATTTACGCCAGGTGCATTACCTGCAGTAATGGTACCGTCCTTATCAAAGGCTGGTTTAAGCTTTGTCAGTATTTCTAAAGAAGTCCCTGCTCTCGGCGCCTCATCCGTATTCACAACAAGTGGCTCCCCTTTTCGTTGAGGAATCTCAACAGGAACGATTTCTTCTGCAAAATATCCTTTGTCCATTGCTGCTAGTGCACGTTCATGGCTACGAACTGACCAAGCATCCTGTTCCTCACGACTTAGCGAGAATTCTTTAGCTGTCGAGTTACCATAGCTGCCCATATGTGGTCTTGCTGGATCAAAAGCACATGTTAGACCGTCATAAAGCATGCCATCAACCATCGTTGAATCACCCATTCGTAAGCCCGTTCGACCATTTAACAAATAATATGGTGCATTAGACATGGACTCCATTCCACCAGCTACAATTACCTCTTCGTCCCCTAAACGAATCAGTTGATCTGCTAATGTCACTGCACGCATCCCCGACGCACAGACTTTATTAATCGTTTCTGTTTTTACCCCTATTGGCAAATTAGCCTTTATTGCTGCTTGTCGAGAAGGAATTTGTCCCTGTCCCCCTTGTAAAACCGAGCCTAAAATTACCTCATCGACTTCATCAAGTCCCATATTGGCTTTCTCTAATGCACCCTTAATTGCAATGGCACCTAAATCACTTGCATGTATTGCCGATAAAGAACCACCAAATTTACCAAATGCCGTTCTTGCTCCTGCTAAAATTACAGCTCTATTCAAGTAAAACACCCCTTTTGTTTTACGTTCTCGATGAAGTAGTGAAGCATTTTATTGACTGAACGCTCGCTCGACTTCTATCGATGAAAAATGGGAGTTTTCATTTCAACTCCCATTTCCATTTAATCTTATTCTACAAAACAATT
The DNA here is from genome assembly GCF_000801965.1 of Lysinibacillus sp. A1. Taxonomy (NCBI): domain Bacteria; kingdom Bacillati; phylum Bacillota; class Bacilli; order Caryophanales; family Bacillaceae; genus Lysinibacillus; species Lysinibacillus sp. A1. The sequence continues at coordinate 91,651 of NZ_JSZM01000017.1, read as the reverse complement.
TTTTATTGTGCAATTTATATTTTTCAGATAACTAAAATATTTCTACAATAGCAATCATTTTTCTGCGCTTATTTCACTATTCTCGTTTTGATTGGTATTTTCTACTGTCATCACAACTTCTTCCATAGTTTCTTCTACTTCCTCAGGAGAGTTGTCGACAACCTTTACCTTTTCCCCAAATACTGAACGCTCCAATAACTCTGCTACATCGAATGTGCCGATCGAGTCTTCCACTTCTTTAGCCTTTGTACCATCCTCCAGCATTGTTAAGCAGTAAGGACAGCCAGATGAAATAACAGATGCATTAGTTGCTAAAGCCTGTTCTGTACGAGCTACGTTAATACGATTGCCGACATGCTCTTCCATCCACATGAGACCGCCACCGGCACCACAGCACATGGCTGTTTCTCGATTACGTTCCATTTCGACTAACTTCACTCCTGGAATGCCACGCAAAATTTCTCGTGGTGCATCATAGACATCATTGTAACGACCTAAATAACATGAATCATGGAAAACAATTGTTTCATGTACCTCGTAATTTAATGCTAGACGATTTTCTTCAATTAACTGATTTAATAATTCAGTATGATGATAGACTTCGCCTTTCCAACCAAAATCTTGGTACTCATTTTTAAAGATATTGTATGCATGAGGATCAATTGTAACAATTTTTTTCACGTCATTTTTAACGAACTCATCAATATTTGCTGTAGCAAGCTCTTGGAATAAAAATTCATTTCCTAAACGACGTGGCGTATCCCCAGAGTTCTTCTCTTTATTTCCTAAAATTGCAAACTTCACACCGGCTTCGTTTAATAGACGACAGAATGCTAATGCAATTTTTTGAGATCGGTTATCAAATGCTCCCATTGACCCAACCCATAAAAGATATTCCATTTCCTCGCCAGACTTTTTCAATTCTTTTACTGTTGGGATATGGATTGTTGGGTCTAAATCACGCCAATTTTCTTTTTCTTTACGGTTTAATCCCCAAGGATTTCCTTGTCTCTCGATATTCGTCATCGCACGTTGCGCATCAGGATTTACTTTCCCCTCTGTCATTGTTAAATAACGACGTAAATCAATAATTTTATCAACATGCTCGTTCATTACTGGACATTGATCTTCACAGTTACGACAAGTCGTACAAGCCCAAATCTCTTCCTCTGTAATCACATCACCAATTAAAGATGGACTGTAGATATCTTCAATCACTGCACCTTCTGCACCAGCTGCCAGCGCAAGCTGATTACCCTTTGTATTGGCAAAGAATTGATAAGGTACCCAAGGTTTTTGCTTTGTGACAACAGCTCCTGTAAATGTTAAATGATCTCGTAATTTCACGATTAAATCCATAGGAGACAGCATTTTTCCTGTTCCTGTAGCTGGACACATGTTTGTACAACGTCCACATTCCACACAAGAATACAGATCCAACATTTGTTTTTGTGTGAAGTCCTGTATGCGTCCCACCCCAATAGAAGGCATATCTTCTTCACTTTCAGCATTTTCTAATGCCTCAAAATCAATGGGTGTTAAAGTCCCTGTTCGGTCTAAACGATTCATGTAAACATTAAGTGGACTTACAATTAAATGGAAATGTTTTGATTGTGGTACATACACAAGGAATGTTAATAGAATTAATAAATGTGCCCACCACATGACATAAAACACACCAGCAGCTACTGACGCAGGTAGGAAACCAAAAATAGCAGCAATACTAGATGCTACTGGTTCTGTATAGGTTAATCCCTCTCCATGCCAAATTAATCCCATACCATTCGCAAGTAACGTCGATACCATTAAGCCACCAATGAAAATTAATACAAGACCGTTTTTCCATCCACGTTTTAAACGTACTAGCTTTTCAACATAGCGGCGGTAAAATGCCCAGACAACCGCTACCAAAATCATTAAGACAACAAGTTCTTGGAAGAATGTAAAGACACCATAGAAAATACCAAGCGGTAAATGTGAGCCTGGTGCTAATCCTTTCCAAATTAAATCAATCGCCCCTAGCTGTACCATTAAAAATCCATAGAAAAACATTACATGGATTAAACCACTCTTTGGATCTTTTAATAGCTTGTTTTGGCCAAATACATTGACCATAATATAGCGAAGTCGTTCTTTTACACTTTCATCAAACTCAACCTTTTTCCCCAATTGCACATACTTATAGCGTGTTTTCAACAGATAGAAGAACAATCCTACTGCATAAAGTACAACCACGACTGTTAAGACAATGTTAGCAATTAATAATGGACTCATGGTTGGTCCCCCCTTGTTTGTCGTAATTTTTCTCTCTTTGTGATAAATTTGCTACCTCATACGGAAATGTTCATCACTTTGATATTATATTCCTATTCTAATAAATGAGTGAGCATTCAGTCAACATAAAACGGAAATATTTCTGATAATTTTATATTCTTACATTTTACAAGAAAAAAAGCCACCCTGATTTTTTTCAAAGTAGCATTTTTTACTTTCTGTAGAAAACTAAATTTTATTTTTTAAAAACATTTCCACTGCGAATATATTCAACATCCGCAACATTTAATCGAGCATTTACTACACGAGCAGCTGCAAATAAATAATCTGATAATCGATTTAAATATTTTTGTACAACTTTTGGCACATCTTCAACTTCTTTCATAAGTGTCACCATCTCACGCTCTGCTCGCCGAGCAACCGTACGCGCAATGTGTAAAGTTGCAGCTGCTGGTGCTCCTCCTGGCAAAATAAAACGTTGTAATGGTGGCGCCTCATCTGATAGTGCATCAATACGAGTCTCTAGCACCTCAATTGGTTGTTCAGTAAGCTTATAATGTCGTTCTTTCATCACGTTTGCTAGATCACCACCAGCATCGAACAGTTCATGTTGAATAGTTTCTAAATCCGTTAAAATATCCTTGAATAGCGCTTGATCTAATTCACTTACAGCTTTACCAATAAAAGAATTTAATTCATCAATAGCCCCATACGTTTCAACACGTAAACTATCTTTATCAACGCGTCCTCCTATAAGACTTGTTTTACCCGTATCCCCTGTTTTTGTGTACAGCTTCATTTCGCTCATCTCCTAAAATTGATTTTTGTAATTTCTGATAGCCTGAACCGTAGTTTCAAAAACACCCTTTGCAATCATTTTACCAACTTCCGTAATAGGACCACCATATAACATTTCTTTCCCTTTTTGAGTTGCTGCAATTAAAAGGCTATCTGTAGCAGTACCTGTAGCAATCGTTCCACTACGCTCATCACGAATATTTTCTGATTGCATAGCTTTCGTTTTCGCTTCTGTAGCTGTCATCATGGCCTGAAAAAATGCTTCCTCCGATAAACAGCCGTTGATAATTACCCATGTATTAATAGTACCAATATATGGTTTATCCTGCCTTTCGTGCACACGAGATACATCTACTGCATTCCCTACACCAGCAGTAACAGCTACTATCACACTGCCAAATGGTGCAGAAATTTCATTGATCGCCACAAGAGCTGTTGGCACTGCTGTCAGCATGACAACTGTATTCGTAGGCGAAAAATGGCCTCTTTGCAAAAATTCATTAACCTCTCTCTTTACATCACTAATCACATAATCACTAGGAACAGAGCGGTTTAACAAGCAATTATGCCATCCAATTCCAGGGTTATGGACAGCAGAGGATACCGTTTTTATAGGAATCTCTGACTGAAGCTGAATAAAGTGTTCCGTTATTATAAAATGTTCTTTTTTTATTACAGCTCGCTGTTGATAGTCGCTTGCTGCAGGCATCATCGTAATTTGCGGTTTAGGAATTTCTGGATGAGCATAAGTAGCTACTCGTGCTTGATAAATTTCTTCAATCTGAGAAGCAATTAATACTTCATGTGGTGCCCCGAAAGCTCTCATTTGTCCACTTTCCATGAGCAATAATTCATCACAATAGAGAGAGGCTAAATTCATATCATGTAATACCATCACTACCGTTAAACCACACTCCACAGCTTCCTTCCGCACCATATCTAAAATTTGCCGCTGATGGGCAATGTCTAAATGATTTGTCGGCTCATCTAGCAGTAAAATTTCCGCAGTTTGAGCAAGAGCCTGTGCAACAAAAACTCTTTGCTGTTCACCACCCGATAAGAATTCCATCGGTGTATGCTCATAACGTTTTATGCCTGTTTGCAGCATTGCATGTTGAACTGCTTGTTCATCTTGCTCAGACCAACTTGAAAAAAAGCCTGTTTGATGTGGATAACGTCCAAGCGAAATAGCCTCTCTTACACTGTTTGAGAAAGCGTTCGCATGGAGCTGTGGTAAAACAGCCATTTTTTTTGCTAAAGCACGGGCATTGTAGGAAAGAATGCTTTTTCCATCAATAGAAATCGTGCCCTCAACTGCTGGTAGAATACCACTCATTACCTTTAATAATGTTGATTTCCCACTACCATTTGGCCCTAAAATGCCAAGAATCTTTCCTTTTCCAACTGTAAAGCTTATATCATTGACGATCGGTACGTCTTCATAACCACCTGATAGATGTTCAACAACAATCACGCCCGTACCCCCTTGCCTCTTCGTTGCTTATAAAAAATATAGGAAAAAACAGGCGCTCCAATAAATGCAGTAATGACACCAATGGGCAGTTCCCTTGGCAAGATGATGGTTCTTGCAACTAAATCACAAATAATAAGTAATGTTGCCCCATTAAAAAATGATAATGGAAGTAAATGACGGTGATCAGAACCCCAAATCATTCTTGTCATATGTGGTACAACTAACCCTACAAAGCCAATTGTGCCTGAAACAGCAACTGCTGCTCCAGTTAGCATGGAGCCACCTACTAAAATCAAATACTTACTTCGCTTTACATTGACACCTAAATGCTTCGCTCTTTCTTCCCCATATAACAAAACATTAAGCTCACGTCTCTGTGTCCACAGCATAAGGGAACCAACAATGACAAATGGGATAATCATTTGAACATACGGCCAGCCACGCATAGAAACAGAACCGAGTAGCCAGCCGATTACTTGGCGCAGTTCCTCTCCCGATAAAGCAATCATTAACGAGATTAACGATCCTAAAAATGAACTAAAGATAACACCTGTTAAAATCAGTGTTTCCATCTTTAAAGAACGGTCCACTACTCTAGCAAAGCTCATCACTATCACCATTGTAATGATTGCGCCTATCATGCTAAAGGTAGGTAAGGCATACAAGCCTACAACAGGCATAGAAATACTAAAAAAGATTGTCATGACTGCGCCGACAGAAGCACCAGATGAAATACCTAATGTATATGGATCTGCTAATGGATTTTTGAGCAAGCCTTGGAAAGCCGCTCCCGCAATGGCGAGAGAAGCTCCTACTAGCCCCGCTAAAAGCACACGGGGCAGGCGAATTTTCCAAAAGATATTGGCAGCTGTTTCATCAACTGACTGATTCCACAACACTTCTATCGGAATATGAACAGAGCCTATAGCGACGCCACACCAGATGCTAATGATAAGAAGCGTACATGTTAATACATAGGCTGTTGCTACTTTTTTCACTTAAATACCTCAGGGTAGATAGCTTTTGCTAATTCCTCAAGGCCATCCGCTAAACGTGGTCCCTGACGGCTTGTTGTGCTTTCATCTACTTGCACAATAGCATTATTTTTCACTGCATTTATTGTATCGAAACCAGCACGCTTTGGTATTTTTGTTAAAATATCAGGTACATAACTATATGTCACCACGATGACATCTGGATTTTTTGTGATAATTTGTTCTGCACCAATTTCATACCAATTATCACCGTCTGCTGCTACATTTTTTGCATGGATCATCTCCAGCATTGCGTTCATAAATGTGCCTTGTCCAGCTGTATAAATATTAGGTTCATCAGAGGCTTCTACAAAAACGTTCTTAGGTTCAACGTCTTTCACTTTCCCCTGAACCTCTTCCACTTTCGCCTTCATGTCAGCAATGATTTTTTCGGCTTCTGGTAATTTCCCTGTAGCACGCCCAAGCTGTTCAATCGTTGTATAGGTTTCATTAAAATCTTGGGCATTTTTTACAACAAATACTTTCACGTCCGCCGATTCTAGCTGTGCTATAGCTGATTCCGAAAGAGACATGCTAGATTCATGAGCAAAAACGATATCTGGCTTTAAGGCAATAATTTGTTCAATATTGTACTCCATGCCACCAACTTTTTCTTTTTCAGCTACCTCTGGTGGATAATCGTCGTTGTCTGTAACCCCTACTATTTCATCCTTTAAACCTAGGCCAAACAATATTTCTGTATTACTTGGAATAAGTGACACTATTTTCTCAGGAGGAGCCTCTAGTGTAATATCCTTCCCAATAGCATCCGTTATAGTCATAGGGAATGTTGCTTCTTCCGCCTTAGATGTTTCTTGTTGTGTTTGTTCTTTTGTAGGTGTGGAATTGTCTTTTTGTGCCTCTTGTCCACAAGCTGCTAGCAACCCTATCGTTAAAAATGCCGATACCCCTATTTTCCAAAATTTCTTCATGTGAATCCTCCTTCGTTGATTTGTGCGTTCAGGTGTTAGAAATATTGTTCCATCAAAATAAGACCCCTCATCTTCGAATGATGAGGGGTCAAAATCGCACCAAAAAACTGATACAAAATCCACCATCCTATCCTCGTAGGCTGTCATGTCTATGCTATAAAGGCAGGTCTCCTGGCTTGTGCATTACGTTTTTTCAAGCCTTCCCGAAATCTTCAGTGGCATCATTTGAAAAAACTCACACTTACAGTGGCGGGACCGCATCGGAATTACACCGATTTCCCTTTTCACTTTACATAAGTAAAGAACCTTTATACTATTCAGTTGATTTTATTATACATGAAATTAAAAAAAGTCGCCTCTATATCAAGGCGACTCCAAAGGTTATTAGACGATTTCAGCAAAATACTGTACGGTTTTCATCGGAGCACCAATCGTTCGTAATGACCAAGTTTGCTCTAAATAAACATCCGCTAGTTTGTCATATTTCCCACCAAATTTTTGTGCCCACTCAACGGCTACGACACTTTCATATAATTGAGCCATTTTTTTGGCAACATCCTTTGCTTCAAACGTTTTTGTCGCTTCATCGAGAGTACTAAAAATTTGTAAGGTTGCCGATAGTTTAGTTAATTGCTCTTGAACGATTTTCACTAATGAATGGTCTGTTAAAACTTCTAATCGCGCGCCCATCTCTTGAATAAACAATTCATGTGCCCTGTATTTATCCACTAAGCGAATAAGCTCCAAAGCTAGTATATTAGACGTACCCTCCCATACCGTCAACACTTGCGCATCTCTCAGTAAGCGTGGTGTTACAAAGTCCTCAATATAGCCATTCCCTCCATGTAGCTCAATTGCTTCACTTGCATAATGGACCGCTTGCTCTGCCGTTTCCTTTTTCATAATGGCAATATATAAACGGTTCATGATGATGTCTTGTTCTGTTCCCTGACCACTTGTCACTTTATCGTATAATTGAATAAGATCAAAAATCGTGGCTACTTCTACATGCAGCTTAGCGGCATATTTACCTAATGTATCCTGGATCATAGGATACTGTGTTAAAGGTTTACCAAAGGCATATCGATTTGACACATAGTGCTTCGCCTCTAAGAAGCCACGGCGCATAATACCAATGGATGCCACAGCATTACAAATTCTTGATAAATTAAGCGCCTCCAGCATATAATAAATCCCTTTATTTTGATCACCAACTACATACGCGAGTGCTCCATCAAACTCAACCTCACCAGATGGAACGGCTTTCACACCTAATTTATCTTTTAGTCGTCGAATACGAAGATGGTTAGCCGATCCATCTTCATTTCGCCATGGAACTGCAAATAGGGTTAATCCTTTAGAGCCTGCTTGTGCACCCTCTATTCGTGCCAATACCATTGCAACCCCACACATCCCTGCATTGGAGGCAAAATACTTTTCACCATAGAGGCGGTATTCATTCTCCACAAGTTTTGCTTCTACTACATTCGCACCAACATCCGAGCCTCCTTGTCGCTCTGTTAAAAAAGTCGCTCCCTCATATAGCTCCATATCGCCTGTTGCACAAACATGCGGTAAGAAGCGCTGCTTAACTTCTTCCTCTGCATAATGGTCTAATAAATAGGCAGTGGCCATCGTTAACGTCACAGGGCAATAAAAACCGGGCTCTGCATGTGACAGTAAATAACCTTGTGCAAAACTATAGACATAATTCCCTTTGTGACCTAGTTGGGGAATATCTTTATGCACATAGCCAACAATCCCCGTATTATATGTCTCCTCAATTGTTTTTTTGTAGCCGTCATTGACCCATACCTCTGAAACCTCTTCGCCATAGGCATTATACCTTTGAAGGCGAGGCTCTCCTTGTCGATCAGTATGTTTCGCCCTCACGTCTATAGCACCCGCACATAGCTCACCAAAGTCCATCAATTCCCGATGCGCATAAGATAAAAATTCTTTATCCAGCATCATTTCCAACACTTTTTGAAGCGTATCATCATCTGTAAAGAAATTGCTTGTGCCTGCTATTTCCTGTTGTAAAACTTTCATGCTATCTCACCTCTTGTCCTTTCAAAGATTGTTTTAAAATTTTGCCTGACGCATTCCTTGGTAGCGCTTCCACTTTTTCGAAAATACGCGGTATTTTATACTTAGCAAGCTGCCCCTCTAAATGATCTTTTAGAGCCTCTTCATTAATATCCTGTTTAGCGGAATAAACAGCCTTCACTGTCTCTCCCCATTGTGGATGTGGAACACCAACCACTGCCGCTTCAAATATCCCCTCAAAGCTTAAAAGGCAATCTTCAATTTCTTTCGGATAAATATTGACTCCACCCGAAATAATCACATCTTTTTTTCGATCAACAATCCAAATAAAACCGTCTTCATCCTTACGAGCTAGATCTCCTGTTTTTAACCAACCGTCTATAAAGGCCGCACTAGTTGCCGCTTCATCTCTGTAGTAGCCAAGCATATTACCCTCACCAAATAAAACGATTTCCCCTACTTCTCCTGCTGGTACATCTTCGCCACTATCGTTAACAATACGTATCTCTGTACCTAAAGGTGCTCGCTGTCCAATACTCCCAGCCTTTCCTTCATGCTCCTTGCCAAATAGCAATGATCCACTTGGTCCCGCCTCTGTTAATCCATATACGCATGTTAAATTAGTTGTGCGGAATGACTGTTGAATGAAACGAACCTCGTTTTCAGATAAAGGTGCACCTCCATATACCCACCATTTCATGGAGGACAAATCAGCTGATTGCAATCTTGGCATCTGTGCTGTTAATAAATAAGCAACAGGTGCGCCAAAGAAATGGGTTGTTTTTTCCTGTTCAATGGAATCCATTAATAAGTCTGGTGTAAAAGTTGGCGTTAACACATTTGTAGAGCCTACAAATACACCTGCCATTAAAAATAAATGCAATGGAGCCGAATGAGTTAATGGCATCATTAGCAATATACGGCTTTCAGGCTTGACCTCCATTTCAACTGCAATCATTTGCGCAACCGTTAATATATTACGATAGCTAAACAATACGCCCTTTGGTTTCCCAGTCGTACCTGATGTGTACAAAATAGTCGAAGCATCATCCTCGTTCAACTGACATTTAATCGTTTGGGCACTGGCACTTTGAATGATTGTTTCATAATGAAGCCAGCCAGCTACTTGTTGTCCTGTTTTAATTTTTAACGGGATTACGGCAATATGCTGGACTGCCGCAAAAATGGCTTCATGAGCAATAATTGCCTTTGCCTCAGCATGCTGTGCCACATACTCTACTTCTTGTAATGTGAACTTAGCATTGACTGGGACGACAATAGCACCCATTCGCTGAATAGCAAAATAGCTAACGACAAACTCTACAACGTTAGGCATAAAAATCAAAACTTTATCTCCCTGCCTTACACCCTGTTCTAATAAGGCATGACTAAAACGGGTCACTTGCTCATCTAAATCATAATAGGTCACTCTTCTACCATGACAAATAACGGCTTCCTTTGTTGGATACTTACGGGCATTACGTGCTAATAAATCGGAACTATTCATCGTGCATCTCTCCCCTTAAAGTCGTTAATTTTTCATTAAACATGCCATGCATTTGTTGTAATTCATTTCTCATTTGGGTAAGCTCAGCTATTTTCCTATCAATCTCCTGAATCTTTTGCTCTCCGTATTCAACGGTTCGCTCCAATTGCTGAATTCCTGAGCGATCAAAGTCGAAAAGTAATACCATTTCCTTGATCTCCTCCAGTGAAAAGCCGTAACGCTTTCCTCTGAAAATAAGCTTGAGCTTCGCAAATTCTTTTTTCGAAAAGGTTCGTTGATTCGTAGATGAACGTTGAGGACAAAGAAGCCCAAGCTCCTCATAATAACGAATTGTACGCGTGGACACATCGAACTCCTTAGCCACCTCTTGAATTGTCTTCATAATCGTCTCCCCCTTCCTGATTGGCAACAGTATACCATTGACGTTAACGTAAACTTCAACAAAATTTTCGAAATAAACAGAAAAATATAGTCCGAAGCAGAAATTTTAATGACTAGCCAATACTCTCGTATCATTAACTACCATTATTTAATATGTTAACTTGCTTACTATCCATATAAAAAGCCCCTAACACTTTTCCTGTTAGGGGCTAAGTTGGACTATTACATTTTCTCTGGTGCTGACACGCCGATTAAACGAAGCGCATTAGCAATTGTTGTACGAACTGCAGTAATTAATGCTAAGCGAGCTTCTGTTAGCTCTTTGTTTGAAGCATCTAATACTTTTTCTGCATTATAGAAACTATGGAAAGCAGCTGCTGTTTCTTGAATATAATTTGCGATACGGTGTGGTGTACGATGTTTAGCCGCGTCAGCTACCACTTGTGGGAAATCGCCTATTTTTTTCAATAAATCAATTTCTTTTTCAGCTGTTAACAGGTTTAGGTTTTCACTTGTAGCCGCAAAACCTTGTTCATTGGCAGAACGTAAAATTGATGAAATACGTGCATGTGCATATTGTGCATAATACACTGGGTTTTCATTAGATTGCGATACAGCAAGGTCAAGGTCAAAGTCCATATGAGAATCGCCTGCTGTTTTTACGAAGAAGTAGCGAACTGCATCTAAACCAACCTCTTCCACAAGCTCGCGCATTGTTACCGCATTGCCTGTACGTTTAGACATTTTGAATTTTTCACCGTTTTTATAAAGCTGAACCATTTGAATTACTTCTACTTCTAATGTATCACGATCATAGCCTAATGCTTGAATGGCAGCTTTCATACGTGGAATATAGCCGTGATGGTCCGCTCCCCAAATATTGATTAGTTTATCAAAGCCACGGACAATTTTATCCTCATGATAGGCGATATCTGGCGTTAAATATGTGAAAGAACCATCGTTTTTAATTAATACACGGTCTTTATCATCACCAAAAGTTGTTGAGCGGAACCAAGTAGCGCCATCCTCTTCAAACACATGACCATTTGCTTTTAATTTATCTAATACCACTTCAATTTTTCCGTTTTCATATAGAGACGTTTCAGAATACCAAACATCAAAGTTTACACGGAAGTTTGCTAGGTCTGTTTTTAATTTATCTAATTCTAACTCTAAACCATGCTGACGGAAGAATGCAAAACGTTCTTCATCTGATTTAGTTAGGATTGCATCACCATGCTCTTTTGCTAGCTTGCCAGCAATTTCAATAATATCTGGGCCATGGTAGCCGTCTTCTGGCATTTCAGCATCCAATCCTAATGCCTGCTTATAACGTGCTTCTAATGAGTATGCAAGGTTATTAATTTGGTTCCCTGCATCATTAATATAGTACTCACGAGAGACACTGTAGCCAGCCATATCTAATACATTACATAATGAATCTCCAACAGATGCCCCACGCGCATGTCCTAAATGAAGATCTCCTGTAGGGTTAGCCGAAACGAACTCTATTTGAATCTTCTCCCCTGCGCCTGCATTTGAACGACCATAGTCTGCGCCTTGCTCGAGAACCTGTGTAACTACCCCTGTTAGGAAATCTTTACGCACTGTGATATTCATGAAACCAGGACCAGCAATATCAATTTTCTCAATATCTGTTCCTTCAGTATCCAGATTTTCTAAAATAGCTTCCGCAATTGCACGAGGTGGCTTCTTCGCTAACTTTGTTAATTGCATAGCAATGTTTGTTGCATAGTCACCATTTGCTTTATCCTTTGGTGTTTCCAGGTGAATTGTTAATTCTGTGTCAGCCTCCACTAAGCCTGCTTTTTTCACGGCTTGAGCCAACGCTGCTTTTATAGCCTGTTGTACTTGTTCTACTGCGTTCATCATTGTACCTCCGTAAATGTAATATCTAATGTATAATTGCCAACAGATTGCCCACCCATTAGTAAATCGTACTGTACATGGAAATCTCCGCTTACTGCCCTGTTCGTAAACGACATTTTCTTCGTGTCGATCACGAGTGGCATGGAGCCAAACTCACCTTCATAATGCCCCTTTTGCTGTTCAATTATGTTCAGTGGTAAACGCATACTGACAGCTCCAGCACGCATAATAAGCGCCTTCTCATGGCCTAACTTCATAGTCGTGCGGATGGTTTTATCCTCCTGCACCTCATCATATTTCAAATACAAGCTTCCTGCTTTTTCAAGTAGCTGCCCTTTGAGCCGCATTTCATAACTTTCGGATTCTCCATCACTTGGGCGAATCGTAGAAATGAGCTTAATATTTACTTGCGATCTTACTTCGTTCGCCATAACGGACGCTCCCTTTTTAGTCTTTTACTATAACCTTTTTATTATAGGATGAATACCATTGTTTTTTCAAGATAGAAGTCAACTAGAGCGCAACTACTAAGGATAATAGAACAATAAAAAAATCCTCCCTTCTAATGAAGAGTGGATTTTTGCCATTTATCTATACAATTTTTTAACAATTAATTGCTGAACCGTTAATAATAAAGCACTTACTGTCCAATATATTGGAATAATGGCTGGATTAAACAAACTAAAAATAAGGATCATGATGGGATTAATGAACATCATAATCTTCATATTTATCGGTTGATTTTTATCTAACGAAAGCCAGCTTTGCATGAAGTAGATGACACAAGCAATTATTGAAATCCCGATATCCATTGTGCCCAAATTCATCCAAAGGAAATTTTCACTGGCAATCACTGTATCTAGCTTAATCGCATAGTACAGTGAAAATAACACGGGCAATTGAATGATGATTGGTAAACAACCTAATAATGAGCTTTTCAATGAATCTGAAGTTAATTCTTGTATTTTTTGTTGCACCATTATTTTTTCAGATTCGTCATGACTATTCTTCAATTTAGCAGTAAGCACATCTAGTTCAGGTTTAATGGATGTCATTAATTCTTTTGAATGTTTTTGGTGCTTGGCCGATTTAATAAAAAGCGGCATAAGTACTGCTCTCACTGCAATCGTAATACTAATAACACCTATGGCATAGCTTCCTGTAAAAGAATGGATAAAATGAACGAAATAAATAATTGGTTGCGTTAAAAAAGTAAACAATGATTCTCCTCCTAGTTTTAAAGTTTACATCAAACTAGGAGACACACTTTCTTCCTCATTGTTTTCTGACGTTCTTATACATAGAACGAACCACGTTAGCAAAGGTGGAGTCCAAGTATTAGTGATGTCATAATCTACTTCAATTTCTTCATCTTGTATGTCTTGAACCATGAATTTATTGGCGAAATATAGCTGTACATTAACACACAGAACTGTTAGAACGAACGAAGCCAATAGCCAAAAATATTCCATTGTACTCATAAAAATAAATATATCATTCACGAGAAGAGACCAAATCACAATACCCCTCCTTCCCTTTATATATATAAAAAATTATATTCGTATTGTGAATATTGAGTCAAATAATACCTTTACTTTTTTGAAACGACTAAAAAAATGGGGCTAGCCATAGCTACCCCCATCTAATCATGTTTATTTAAATTATTTTACCCAGCCTAAAATCATTTCACGTAATAGTTTAGAAGCTGTGTTAGCTGTCATTTCAGATGTGTCATAAATAGGTGCTACTTCCACCAGATCAAAGCCTACAACATTTACGCCGCTTGCTGCAATGGCATGAATGGAAGCTAGTAATTCTTTCGCAGTAATACCACCGCAATCAACCGTGCCAGTTCCCGGTGCATGAGCTGGATCTAACACGTCGATATCGATCGTTACGTAAACATTACGCCCCTCCAGCGTTGGAAGAACTTCCTTTAACGGCTCTAGTACTTCAAATTTAGAAATATGCATACCGTTTTCCTTCGCCCATTCAAATTCCTCTTTCATTCCTGAACGAATACCAAATGAATATACATTTTTAGGTCCGATATGTTCGGCAATTTTACGAATTGGTGTCGAGTGTGATAGTGGCTCTCCCTCATACTCCACTCGTAAATCTGTGTGAGCATCAAAGTGTATGATAGCTAGGTCATCATATTTAGCAGATACTGCTTTCATGACAGGCCAAGACACTAAATGTTCTCCTCCCATACCAACAGGGATTTTGCCATCAGCTAGTAATTTTTCAATGAATTTTTCAATTTCATCTAATGAACGTTGTGCATTCCCAAATGGTAGTGGAATATCACCTGCATCAAAATACTTTACTTCCTCAAGCTCACGATCTAAATATGGGCTGTACTCTTCAAGACCGATAGATACCTCACGGATACGTTGTGGGCCGAATCGTGAACCTGGACGGTAACTAACTGTCCAATCCATCGGCATACCATAAATAACTGCCTGAGCATCCTCATATGTAGGATGACTTTTTATAAATACATTTCCTGAATACGCTTCATCAAATCTCATTGCTAGACCTCCGTTATAAATAAAATATTATTTTAAAAAACAACTTATCTTAAAGTCCATCTATGATGGCTTACAGGATTGTAATGAAACCTGTATCCTTTTATCCTCGTATACATTATTGGAACGTCTAGCAAATTTCGATTAAAATCTACAAAGTATGTTGTTCTTGTCGAATGCCAGCGTTTCAAGTAGTACAAAAAAAGTATAGATGTTTTTGAATAAAGTGCAATAGTTTTTAGGTAGAATTTCGATTAAAGATGAATGTTCGAACACATACTAACGGTAAGTTCGAAGTTGTGAGAAAACGAGGTGAAAGTCGGATGAAACGAAAAAGCTATCATCGAAAGCAAAAGCGTGTAAAGCGCACACGGAAATCACTTACTTATTTTGTCGCCTTTGCAACTGCAATTGTCGTAGCATTTGTAGCACTACGCATCTATGTTCAAGTGGCTGGTGCACCGCCTTTAACCGTACCGAAAGCCTCAATTTTCTTAGATGAAAATGAGAACCAAATTGGAGACCACTTTACAAATCAAAGACGTTATTGGGTTGGTCTCGATGAGATGTCACCTTTTTTAAAAGAAGCAGTAGTAGCTGTTGAAGATAAAGATTTTTATAAACATGGTGGCTTTGACTATTCTCGTATTGCTGGTGCGATTTTAGTGGATATTAAGGCTGGAGGAAAGGTACAAGGAGCTAGTACAATTACCCAGCAATATGCGCGTAACCTTTATCTTTCTCATGAGAAATCTTGGACACGTAAATTAAATGAAGCTCTGTATGCTTATAGATTAGAAGTTTTTTATGATAAGGATGAAATATTAGAAGGTTATTTAAATACGGTTTATTACGGTCATGGCATGTACGGGGTGGAAGCAGCCAGTCGATTTTACTTTGGCAAGTCTGCCCGTGATTTAACGCTTGCAGAGGCAGCCATGTTAACCGGTGTACCAAAGGGTCCAAGTATCTATTCGCCAATTGCTAATTTGGATAAAGCTACAAATCGCCAACATGTTATTTTAAAGCTTATGGCAGATCAAGGAGCTATTTCACAAGAAGAAAAAACACGTGCGGAAAATGAACAACTTGTATTGAAAAATGACAGTTGGGTAGCAACCAAATCTGTTGCCCCTTATTTCCTAGATGTTGCTTGGCAAGAAGCGAGTGAAATTTTAAAATCAAAAAATCTGGATATTAGTGAGGGTGGCTGGACGATTCAAACAACCTTGAATCTGGAACATCAAAAAGCAGCCGAAGAAGCAGTGGCAAAAAACATGCCTGCTGATGATCTTCAAACAGCCTTTGTTAGTATGGAATCAAAAACTGGTGCTGTAACAGCATTAGTAGGTGGTCGTGACTATGCAGTAAGTTCATTTAACCGTGTGACACAGGCAAAACGTCAGCCAGGGTCTACCATCAAGCCTATTTTATATGCGGCAGCTTTAGAAAATGGGTACACTCCGCTTACTTTTTTAGATGTAGGTGAAACAACTTTTACCTATGATAATGGACGAGGGACGTATGCCCCTAAAAATGTAAATGGGCAGTTTGCTGATCACGATATGACTATGGCGCAAGCTATTGCTATCTCAGATAATATTTATGCTGTAAAGACTTTAGAAGACATTGGCTTCAAGGAATTTCACGATATGGCGAACCGTTTTAATGTAGGCATTGGTGCAAAGGATAATTTATCAATTGCACTTGGCACGATTGAAACTACGTTATATGAAATGACAAATGCTTATAATGTTTTAGCATCACAAGGGCAGCAAACGACTCCGACAGCAATTGTATCTATAAAAAATGCTAATGGAGACGTTATTTATGAAAATAAAGGTGTGACGAAAAAAACGGAGACAGCTATTTCCAAAGAGAATGCATTTATCTTAACAGAAATGATGACAGGTATTTTTGACCCCGTATTCAGCGATTACTCACCTGCCACAGGTATAAGCATTCGCTCACGCATGACCCATACTTATGCAGCAAAATCAGGGTCTACCAATAGTGACCAGTGGCTTATCGGTTTTACACCAAGTCTAACTGCTGGTGTCTGGAACGGCTATGACCAAGGGAAAAACCTAACGACAAAAGAAGATACTGCAGCGACAAAGCAAATATGGATAGACTTTATGGAGACTGTTAATAAAGGGACAAAAAATGAAGATTTCAAAAAGCCAAAAGCTGTTGAAGGCGTTGTTATCGATATCGAAACAGGTAAATTAGCGACTGACGCATGCCCAAAACAACGACTTGTCTATATGGAATCTAAGGATGTACCAACTGAGAAATGTACAAACTTCGACATTCTTGACAGTAATACATGGGGAGAATTTTGGAATATGCTACCGTTCTCCATATTTAAAGACTAAAAAATAAACAAACAATCATCCGGAAACCTTTTTAAACCTAATACGTTTTAAGTTATGAAGGCTCTCGACAAAGTAACAGATAGATATACGAAAAATAAGAAAAGCTTTCTCTTCCCCGGAGACGTGTCCGTGGGAACAGAAAGCTTTTCTTTTTATGGTTTGCGAAGTATGAGCATCATGGGGCATTTGGCTTGGGTTGTTCAAATGCCGCATAGCGCTCATCACTTTCGCGAAACCAAGTGTCCTAGCTTACTAAAATGTAAGCTCTGCCTCAAGTTTACTTTGTTTCAAACTCACTTTCAACCTAATATCGAAAACGATTGCAAAATGTCACAGTTTGTTCAATCATTAAAGGGCTATTCGACAAATAAGTCTTGACGCAATTGCTCGCTACTTCGCTCCCACAAGTCTGGATTAAGTTGTTCTAGGAAAGAAGCTAACACTTTTTTAGACGGTGTATCCATATGCTCTACGATAATATGACGCTTCATGGATTTATCCATTTTATTCACATGATCAGCCAAAATTTTATAGCCACGGCGTTTTTCACGGTTCACTACCATTTCACAAGCTGTTATTCCCGCATAGTAAGGTCCATCCTCTTTATGATCAATTGTCACCCATACTAGCCAATATGGCTTGCCACCGTCTGAATCCGCACGATCCGTTGTAAATTTAATTCCGCGTTCCACATCGCTACGCGCATGCATAGCACCAATCTCAACAGATGCTGTTCCCTCTTCCACATCTATAATGACTGGCGATACATTTTCTAACGAAAGCGAACCAATCCCAAATCCCTTATGACCATCAGTTGGGTCATTTTTTATAATAGTAAAGCCCATTTTTTGTTTTGGTTTTTCTTCATTTGTCATACTTAAATATCCTCCATTCTGCTATTATAAAAGGAAGCATATAGCCACAATTATCATGGCACTATGCCTCAACGCAAGTAAGAAGTTTATACTACTTTCTTATAAACTAACTATACAACATTATTCTATAAAGGAGGCAATATTATGCCATACGTAACAGTTAAAATGCTTGAAGGTCGTACAGAGGAACAAAAACGTGCCCTTGTAAAAGAAGTAACAGAGGCCGTTTCTCGCACAGTGAATGCACCTGCAGAAAATGTAACAGTTTTTATTGAAGAAATGTCTAAAAACCATTACGGCGTTGCTGGCGTTCGTTTGAGTGATAAATAAATTGAACTTGGGTAGAGCCGCCTAACGCTCTACCCATTTTTAAACGTTTCAATATTTCGTTACTATTGCTAGGATGTGATCAAAGATTAATGAAAAGGAAAAAACTTAAACTGGCCTTACTTCTATGTGCGCTTATCATCGGCTTGTTACTAATATTTATCACACCTATTCAAAACGCGCTGATTGCACGTATGAGTGACCAATTCAACGCAGTAGAGTACAGCACTGACGATATAAAAAAGAACAACCAACTAGATGCGAATTTTGAGTTCGAAGCCGTGCAATCACTGTCCATCGCCGAGGTTCTCCAAGCGCAAATAAATGCTAGTAAAATGCCTGTTATCGGCAGTATTGCCGTGCCTAGTGTCCATATGCAGCTTCCTATTTTAAAGGGAGTAGGCAATGCTGTTCTTGCTATTGGAGCGGGTACGATGAAGCCCAATCAGCAGCTCGGTCAAGGAAACTATGCTTTGGCAGGTCATTATTTTGAAGAGAAAGATATTTTATTCAGTCCCCTCTATCAAGCACAAATTGGCGATATTATTTATGTCACAGACATGAGTAATGTGTATGAGTATAAATTAGCGACTAAAAAAATTATTGCAGCAACAGATGTTTACATCGTGGATGATATCCCCAATCAGACGACGTTAACCTTAATTACTTGCGCGGAAAAAGGCTCCAAACGACTGGCTCTACAAGCAGATTTTGTGCAAAGCTATTCTTTAGAAAATGCCAAAGGAACCTTTTAAATCACACAAAAAGCGCCATCACTAAAAGATGGCGCTTTTTTGATTAAATCTCTGTTGTACGGCGACGCATGAACCATATTGACCCAGCTACAAGAAGTAAACCAACAAATACAAGAGCTGTTTGATTGGCTCCATCTGTTTGTGGTAATTTACCATGTGCTCTTAGCTGTGCTTCTAAGCGCTCTGCATCCGCTTTGATTTTATTAATATCAATAGCTTGAGCCACCTCAGTCTGCTCATCTTTTGATAGCTTACTATATTTTTTCAGGAAATCTTTATAAGCATCTAACGTATCTTTAGTTACGTTAGATGGATTATACGGTGGTAATTGTTTCCCTTGATCAATAACATTTTGTGCTGATGTGCCACCATTACCAGGAGTTGTAGGTTTGTTAGTATCTGGCTTTGGGTTATTTGGATCAACTGGCTTCTCTGGATCCGGTTTTGGTTTGTTTGGATCAACCGGCTTCTCTGGATCTGGATTTGGTTTGTTTGGATCAACTGGCTTCTCTGGATCCGGTTTTGGTTTGTTTGGATCAACTGGCTTCTCTGGATCTGGATTTGGTTTGTTTGGATCAACCGGCTGCCCTGACTCTGACGTGGGATTATCAGGATCAGTTGGATTTGTTACAGGTGGTGTTGGCTGAATGTTAGCCTCACACGTATTACCTACTGTTACTGTACCAAGGATTGTAATACCATTCTCTTTGACCATATATTTACCCGGCCTAATTAATGAATTACTTATCGTAATTTGACCTATATTATTTGTTGTAAATTCTGTTGAACCATTCTCTTCTATTACTACACCAGCTTCATCTGTGAATGTTACTTTGACACCTTCACGAGGCTGACCATACATATTGTTAATCGTTAATGTAAAGTTTGGACACGCAGGGGCAACTGATAAGTCTACTTTACAAATTTGTTTGTAAGAAACTACAATTTCTCCCAAATAAACTTTATTGTCATAAACGTCATACTTACCTGCGGGTACATCTTTAGAAACAAATGTCATACTACCATCCACTTCTATCACTGTGGAAATAACGTTACCTTGTTTATCTTTAATAACAACGTCTTTCCCCGCCTTAATTAGGACATTATTAGCATCCTTTAACTCTACTGTAAAGCGCTCGCAGGCTGGTGTTTGTTGAACTTCTGCTTGGCAATTAATATTGCTGGAGAATTCCCCAATTTTATTGCCATCTTTATCAAATACACTATAAACACCTGGCTCTAAATCTTTTAATTCTACTTTACCGTCTTTTGTTTCTTCAGTAGCTACCGTTTTCCCATCTAAATCTTTAATCGTTACTTTCGTTTTATCTGCTATCAATTCTCCATCAACATCTTTGACCGTTAGTTCGAACGTTTCACATTTTGGTGCTTGTATAATTGTAAATTCATAACCACAGCTTTTCTTGTATGTCAGTGTAACTGTACCCAAAAATTGGTTACCCTCGTATATTGTGTATTCACCTGGTTTTACACCAGTAGTAGGGTCATTTGAATGAACAGTAAACTTACCTACTGCGTCAGGAGATACCTTTGTCACTACTGTAGTACCTTGTTTTAATGTTAATTCTAAAATATTTGTACGAATATTACCTTGACCATCTTTCACTACAATTGTGTAGTTTTCACATTTTGGCACTGGTTGAACTACAGCTTTACAACCACCATCATATTTCACTATCACCTTTCCTAATTCACCTTCAACTGAATGAGTGACTGTATACTCACCAGCAGTAAAATGATTAGGTAATGTCACTTTGCCATTTGTTACTTTATATGGTGCTGTTTCTGTACCATTGGTATCCTTTAATGTAACTGTACCTGTAGTAATAGAATGACCATCAATATCCTTAATCTCTATTTCGAATTGTGTACAACTGCCACCAACTATTGGTGTCGTATTGACAAGTTGTGTTAGTAAGTCTGGCTGCTTATTTAGTGTCGTGTTTTCATCTAACTTAAATTTAAAATCAGACATTTTAGTATACCCAGTTGGTGCTGCTACTTCACGGATGAGATAGTCATTGTACGGCACATTTTCAAATGTGAACTCACCATTTGCATCTGTAGTAGCTGTTTGTATGATATATTCATTTGGTTTTGCGGTTTTTTTAATTAGTTGGAATTCAACACCAGCTAAATTTTCTTTAAATTGACCTGTAGCTGAATCGATACCAATTTTTTTGAATTTGGCACTGCCTCGTGTTGACGAAAAATCTGATTCGGAGCTACTAAAGTTAAATTTACCCTTATAGTCACTCTCAGTTTTTTGATTAGCCTTTGTTTGCCCCGTATAATGCAATGTTGCTGTATTTTCTAATGCATCACCGATTTGACCAAAGCCTATTGTTTTATACTGTACTTGATACCCTTTTCGATTTAAATCAGGGAATTCGAGGCTAAAGCCACCTTGAGTATCAAACTTGACAGTTACCCCTAATTGCAAAGGTGTTTGCCAGTTAGATCCATTTTGAATACCTGTTTTAGATACTGTATATGGTGCTAATAGAATACTACTTTCCAATAGCATTAAATTATTACCTGGTAAATCTGTTAAGATGACATTTTGACCTAAATCAGAATGAGATTTATTCACATCTAATGTCCAAGTAATGGTTTCTTTACTCGCGTTTTGTTGTGGTTTATTTTTTGTCACTAAATTGTTCGCTACATTCTCATCAATTTTTACTGGCGTAGATTCCAGCGTAAATTCTTGCGTACCTTTTGTTTTAAATGTGGCATCATTCGTATATACATTCCCTCTATCAGTAGACGTATCAGAACCAATACCTAAAATATGATCGTCATCCTTTGTGTTATAACGAACAACATATGCCTGGTAGTTGATATCTCCTGATAAGGAATCACGGAATGTTAATGTAAAGCCTTTATCTGTTTCCGCTGAAATTGTGTAATTATTCGAGTCAATCGGTGTAGTACCAATAGTTCCGCCTGTATCACTACCACCTAAATTAGTTAAAGGTAACACTTCAATTGTTCCCGGTAGATACTTATGTCCCTCACCAACTGTATCGATTAAAATAGCTCCATTAATATCCTTTTTATTGATATTCACTTTTACATCCCATGTAAATTGCTGCGTGGAGTAGTTAAACGTTCCCGATTTACTGCCATTATTAACAGTAGTTGATTGTGGAATATAGCTCGCAGAAGATGATTTTTCATATAATTTACCGCCACTTGTCCACTCTGTAGCAGCTGTATTTCCATACCCTTGCTTTTGTACAGTACCCTCATCACCAATTGCGAAGCTCGTTTGATAAGTGATAGTTGATGTACTACCTGCTGGTACGTTAATACCTGAAATTGTAAAGCCTTTTTTCTTATCTCCGGCAATTAGAGTATAAGGAATTGCTTTATCATTAAGCTTTACAGTGTGATCTATTAACTCATGTACCCCATCTGCAGCACCGGCTGTAAATGTATCTGTTAGTGTTAGGTTGTTAATTGGTTTAGTTGGATTATCAGATACAATGTTGATCGTCCATGTAATTACTTTTTTATCAAAATCAACTGTATATGATTTTTTTAATAGGTTTTCAGTAAGTACATAGTTTATATTCTTCTCTTTACCTGAACCGCTTGTCACACTATTATTAAACTGCCCTGCTTCATCTTCATAAAAATCCTGTTTACTATAGTTCGCATCATACACAATTGTATAGGCATCTGAAATATCGTTATCAAAGGTTAATGTGAAGCTTTTAGCATTTCCAGTTGTCGGATTAATAGTAAATCCATTTGTTACTCTGTTAGCTTCCGAAACTTTTGTCGCCACATTGCCAGCTGCATCATTCATTTTATAAACCTTAATGCTTGATGCATCGATTTCGTGAGGACCTTTAATTGTATCTATAATATATGCATCAGTTTGATCGATACTTAACAAATTATGATTGTAATCAATATGCCATTTTGTTTCGTAGTTTGTATTTTTATCTAACTTTTTATCTAGCGCTTTTCCATACGTAATGGTGTGCGTTGCCGTATTAGAAGATTCTATTTGTCCATCATTAGTAAATAGTACCTTGTTATTAAAGTTAACTACACCATCACGTTTATCCGCCTCTAATGTTACAGACGTTTTATACGTAATTTTATATGCATACTTACCAGTCAGCGTACTTTGAATATCACTCCAACTACCATTTGTCAGAACAATGTTTTCTGTACTTGTTCTCACTCCATTAAGACCAACCTCATATTGATACACATTTACGGAATTAGCCATAATTTCATGTGATGTTGGCTCGTCTGTTAAAGTTGGATTACTTAATAATTTACCTGCTTCATTAACCCATACCTGCCATTCCATCTCATGGTTACCATTTGCTGCAGGTGTAGGAGTCCCTAGTTTCTCCTTACTTACCTTTTTGTTGCTCGTTGAAGGTAAAAAAGTAAATTTAACTTTAATTATCTCACTACCGCCTGTGGCTGCAGGAATTTCCAGATCCTGCTCAATGTCGTCAGAAAGGTTATTAAAACCAGAATTGAATGTAACGGTTAATTCCTCTGGTTGAGAGCTTCCTGAGCCGGGCTCCATACCACTTAACTCTACACGAACTTTATTATCCGTAGTTACATAATTATATGTGATACCGTTTACTGTTTTGCTACCGGCGAATGCCCCATCAAAATCAATTAACGACTGTGGCAATTGGAATTCAAACCAACTCCCATCTCCCCAAGCTTCTGCTTGACTATCTTGCATTGGCACGGAAAATTTAACCGTGAAGTTAGCTGTTGTATTTGGAGCTAACTCTGTACCAAATTCACCTGCTCCAACTGTTTTTTCACCTATTTTCATTACAAATGATAATAGTGAAGCTGGAATTTCTTGAGGAACCAATGGTGAATTATCCACTGGCAATGTTTTAGCAGGTTCATCCTCCACTTTTTCTTCTTCAGGAGCCTGGCCCTCAGGATCTTGCTCCTTGTTTTCATTTTCTTGCGGTGTTGTAGAAAGCTCTTCTTCACCTATGTTATCTTCTGACAAATCTGTATCATTGCTCACTGGTGTAGAAGGATTTTTTTCCATTTCATCATCCGAACCATTGTCATTCACGACTGGTGGTGTCGAAAGGTCTTCAGATGCAAATACTGACAGTGGGCTGAGTAGTGTTTGGAACACTAACAACATGGTCAGCATAGCAATGTTCAATTTTTTTCTCATGACACTCCTCTTTTCTAATAGATAGAGAGCTTGATTGTTTACTACGACGATAGCTTTCTTTCATTTTCAGTTAAGCCTGCCCCAAACAATGGTTGCTCTCCTTCCTGAAATTAACTTGTCATTCTTGTGAATAAAAGCCAAATTGTATCCTAACATAGGACATAGGAATTAACAAATTATAGACTTTCCTGTATTTCAATTTTGATGCATTACTTTTGCGATACTCAAAACAACAGACATCACCACCTTTTATCATTTTTGATACATTATAACTATAAGTACTGAACAGATTCTAAACAATCATCTAAACATACAAAAAAAGCAGTAAACATCGCTCCTTTGAACGTGTTTACTGCTTTCTATTTCATATTTTATTTTCCGTCTCTTCTCAACAAAGTTAATATTCTCTGTTTAATGGTTGAATGCGTTGAATCATCTTCTAAAAAATCTAAAGGGAAATATATTTTATGGTCACGCTTCATCCGTCCTGAAATGGAATCAACAATAATTGATTCACGCGAAAGCTCACGTAGTTCACCATTTTTCATTTCTAAAAAAATCGGCACGCGCACTTCCTCTTCACCAGGTCTGTAAAAATCATACGGCAGATCTGCTGTTGTATCATGAACAAGATAATAGTCTGGGTTCAAGTCTGCCTCTTTGAAAAGTTCCTGTAGTTTTTGATATTTATCAAGCTCTACTCCAGGATCTAAATCAATGTATTGGAATAGCTTACGATTAACAAAGCGACGACTTAAATCACTTAGAATAGTATCTTCCTCTTGCATCCATAGTTGAAAATATGTAAAAAGAATACTCTCATCTAAGGCAAGATAATCCTCAAGCGTAATTGCGTTACGGAAAAATGCTAGGAAGTGTGTAGGTTCATGCTTAAATGTATAGCCTTCCAAGCTCAATTGTTTTACTCGTTTTAAAATTTTATTCAAAATAACCTCTGCACTTCGTGACACAGGATGGAAGTAAATTTGTAAGTACATTTGATAGCGACTCATAATATAATCTTCTACTGCATGCATACCAGTAGCTTTTATGACCACTTGGTTTTTTCGAGGACGCATTACTCTTAAAATCCGCTCCATATCAAAGTGACCATAACTAACGCCAGTAAAATAAGCATCACGTTGTAGATAATCCATACGGTCCGCATCAATTTGGCTTGAAATTAAGCTAATAACTTGTTTGTTTGGATACGTCTTTTCAATTACTTGTGATACCTTTTCAGGAAAATCACCTGCCACTTTTTTCAACACAGCATTGACTTCCGTATCACCCAGTAAAATTTCTCTCGTATAGTATTCATGATCCAGCTCAAAGACATTTTCAAACGCATGTGAGAATGGCCCATGTCCTAAATCATGTAGGAGTGCCGCACATAGCACTAAAAGTCGTTCACCCTCATCCCAATCCGGACGACCAACAAAGATATCATCCACTATACGGCGTACTATTTCATAAACACCAAGCGAATGGCTAAAGCGGCTGTGTTCCGCCCCATGAAAGACTAAAAATGTGGTACCAAGCTGACGAATTCTACGTAAACGCTGAAATTCTCTTGTACCTACTAAATCCCATATCACTTGGTCTCGAACATGCACATAACGGTGAACAGGGTCTTTAAATACCTTTTCTTCTTGTAATTTAGCGTTTGCATATGTCATTTGTATAGCACCCCCATTTTGTTATAGTTCTATTATATGCGATAAATCTAGGACTAGCATACTTATTCACTTTTTTCTATAGATACTAACAACCTGTTTCGATCATTTTCACAATTATTCTAAATTTCTATTGAATAAATGAACAAAAAGCTTTCTCCAACAAGTAGAGACAGCTTTTCGTTTTACTTATTCTTTAATTTTGTTAAAACCTTTTCCATTAGTTCTTCTTCTGTTAATGCAGCAACAGGGCGGCTATTTACGAAGGTAAATGTTTTTTTGCGTCCTGGACCACAATAAGAATGACAGCCAATTTCGATGGTTGCATCAGGATCGATTTCCTTTAATTTTGGAATTAACGTTTTTAAGTTAACGGCCTGACATTCATCGCAAACTTTAAACTCGTTTGCCATTTTGTCAACAACCCTTTCTATATAGTATTTTTCAAACAAAATCCGCTCGCTCTATGGAACGTATGACCTTCACATATTTAAGTATGCAGCATACGTACAAACCTACAACGGGTATTGTATCGTACTTTTCCCCTTCTATTCAAGCATAATTCCTTTCACATGGATGAATAAAAGGTTAAAAGATTGGTCATGCTAGTCTTAAATAATAAGTTCCAAAAAAGGTGGAGGTTTTTAATATGAGTAAAATCAGACAAGATGCTTGGTTAGAAGAAAATGATGAATTATTAGCAGAGGCGGTCATTCGTCACGTAACGGAGGGAAGCACACAGCTAAACGCTTTTGAAGAAGCTGGTGATGCGTTAAATCGTACGGCTGCAGCCTGTGGTTTCCGTTGGAATGCTGTTGTTCGTAAAGAATATGAAGAACAATTAGCAGAGGCTAAAAAGGAAAGAAAAGAAAGAATGCGAGTGTTAGGAGCTCCTGCAAGACGTCGCACTTCTAGTATGTTTACAGTAAATAGTAGTGCAGCAGAAGGAAAATCAATTCCGCTATCCGCTCTTTCTCTTGATATTGTTATAGCTTATTTACTACGTTTACAGCATTCTGGTGAAGTAGGCAATGAATCTTCAAAATGGAGACAGCTTGTACATGTAACATCAGAGAAAAATAAAAAACTAGAGAAAACAATTACAAAGCTCGAAGAAGAAAACCGAGCAATCCGCAAAGATTACGAACAATTTGTTCAAATTATGAATCGTGCTAGACGACTTGTTACATTAGATGAAGAGGAAGAACGTGTTGCACCTGTTTTTAAAATGGAGAAAAACGGAAATCTCGTAGTAAGTAGTTCTAATTTCCAGCCTGAAAATGGCGATGCGCTTAATTAGCAGCATCGCCTTTTTTTATGTGTGTTAATAGCTGTCTCTATTCATGTCGTTCTAGCATTTTGGCATTACGCTCAAAAACACGCTTTAAATAGAAACCGTATAATGTTAATTCTTCGTCATGAAAAGATTCTGGATGTACTTTTCCACCTAAGTGATGAAGGTATTGCTGTAGACGAATAACGACTGCCTCTACTGTTAAATGTGGATCGACAAGCTCCGATAATGATGCCATGACTTCAGGAACGATTTGTGGATAAGTAAATTTCGTCTCTTCCTGCTGTAAGCTTTTCTCGTAAAAATCTCGAATAAGGGCAGCACGCTGCGAGCCGCTACCTTCTATACATAAATAGATTTGTACAGCTACACCTTGGCGTAAACGTCTTTGTGAAATCCCTGCAAACTTTTTCCCTTCAATACTTAGATCATACGAACCGGGGCAATATGAGCCTACTATTTCATAGGCTTCAATCTTCTCAGCTACCTCTGGAAATAAACCTTTGACGAGGTCGACCATCACATCATAGCCATCATTTATGCTTAATGAATCCATTTGTTCAGATAATACAATGGAAATGTTTAGAACTCCTTCATCAAGGACAACAGCTAATCCACCTGAATTCCGAACGATAGGTTGATAACCTCTCGATTTTAGTAAATCCATTCCCTGCTGTACATATGGTAAACGATGATCTTGGATGCCAAGCACAACCGATGCCTCGTGAACCCATGTCCGAACAGTTGGTGGTGATACTAATTGTCCAACTAGCTGGCACAACGTATCATCAGTTGCAAATGATTCTAACGGAGATCGCTGCTTTGCGCTAATTGATTGATCATAATAACGCCAAATTGGCTGCTGTAAAATACTTTTCATATTGGTACTCCTCTAATTCCATCTCTTCTCTTTAGCATACATCATCTATAGTTGGTGTCAAATTCGTGAAAACCATTCATGAACTTAGGGATTTTGCACAAACTATGATAAACTAATTTTGAATAGTATTCACTTATAAAGGAGTGTTTTCAATAATGAATGAAGCAGCAATTACGTTAGATGGTTGGTACGCTTTACATGATTTTCGCTCAATTGATTGGGCTTCATGGAAGCTCGTTTCTGCTGAAGAACGTCAAGCAGCAGTAGAAGAATTTCTTGCTTATTTGGAGAAATTAAATGAAGCAGATATCGCTAAAACAGGTGCTCATGCCTTCTATGCAATCGTTGGTCAAAAGGCTGACTTTATGATTATGACATTGCGTGAAACAATGGATGAGCTACAAGAGCTTGAAGCAGAATTTAATAAATTAGCCATTGCTGATTTTACAATTCCTACATACTCTTATGTATCTGTTGTTGAGCTTTCAAACTATTTAGCTGGTGAATCAAATGAAGATCCATATCAAAATCCACATGTACGTGCACGTCTATACCCTGAGCTTCCTCGTTCTAAATATGTGTGCTTCTACCCTATGGATAAACGCCGTCAAGGGAATGATAACTGGTACATGCTATCAATGGATGAGCGCAAATCATTAATGCGTTCTCACGGTATGATTGGTCGCGGTTATGCTGGTAAAGTAAAGCAAATTATTACAGGCTCTGTTGGCTTTGATGATCACGAATGGGGCGTAACATTATTTGCTGATGACGTTTTACAATTCAAAAAGTTAGTGTATGAAATGCGCTTTGATGAAGTATCTGCTCGCTATGGTGAGTTTGGTGCATTCTTCGTCGGAAATCTACTTGATAACGATAAATTAGTAACATTCTTAACGGTTTAATACGTACATTAAAAAATGCGGGTCCCTAGTGAGGACTCGCATTTTAAATTTCATTTTCTTCCGCATTCTCAGCTTCAAAAATTAAGATGATTGTATGAATAAAAAATCCGGTAAGAATCATCAGAAAAACCAAATACCAATTATACGGCTGATGATAGTATTCTGCTATCCCGACTGCCATAAAGGCACTAATAATTATTGCTACAAACATACTAAAAATACGCATTGTAACGCTCCTTCATGAAAGCAAAAATAAATTCTACCTTAGTATGTCTCTGAATATCAGTACTATACTGGCAAAGCAAAATTATCTATAAAATAAAAAAGCGCCATCCCACTGCGATGACACTTCCTTAATCATTGAATTTATTTTTTTCGTATTTCCTCAAGAGCTTTCGTCCTTTACTTTTAAAATTAAGATGATCGTTTGAATAAAGAAACCAATCACTATTATTAAAATAAATAGATACCAATGGAGCGGCTGTCCATAATACTCCCCTAGTAAAAAGGCCAGCACTGCACTTAGTAATATCCCAAACCATACCCCTATTTCCATAAGTAATCACCTCACATGTATGGCCTACACATGCAATTTATTGATCTCCTATCCCCCTATTTATATCTTTTTCTATTTACCCAATTTTTTATAAAAGTTATCTAATATGAATGGCTTTTAGATTATTTTTTACGGACTTGTCGTTATTACTACTATATGCGTAGTACCTTTGTTGTGTGAATTTCTTTCTTCACAAAATTGAACATGTCTACAATACCATCATGCATATACTGACAGCGAGGAGGTATGAAAATCGCTGTTATTAAGACGAATGATGCCCAGACAGCCCTGCTAGCAAGGCTTATGCGTGCCGAGGCAGAAGGCGAAGGTGAGTTAGGCATGCTGATGGTTGGGAATGTTGGCGTTAATCGTGTAAGGGGTGATTGTTTAGATTTTGGTGATATTCGAACAATTGAACAGATGGTTTATCAGCGTCCAGGTGGCTTTGAAGCAACTCAAAAAAGTTATTTTTATCAACGAGCACGTGATCAAGATATCCGGTTAGCCAGAAGGGTGATTCAAGGCGAAAGATTTCACCCAGCTAACCGTTCCTTGTGGTTTTTCATGCCGGCGGGCGATTGTCCTGCACAATGGTATGGCCAATGGAATACAGGCAGATACAAATCTCATTGCTTCTTCTCGCCAACTGAAGAAGATTGTCCTCAAATTTAAAAAGAAAGTAGGTTGATTATTGATGATGCCTTATTATTGGACACCAACAACTCAACAACAAATGACTCCTCCTCCAGTCACAATCCCGACCGGACGACCACCAGGCCGCGAAGAGTCCTATATAGAAAATATTTTACGGTTGAATCGCGGAAAACCAGCTACCTTCCATTTTTCTTTTGAGCATGCAGTGGAACAAGGCAAAAACACAAAAACTGTGCGTGGTGTGGTAGAGGCTGCTGGGCGAGATCATGTTATCATTCGTGAACTTAAATCCAATCACCGCTTCTTATTCCCAATGATTTACTTTGATTTTGCTGAATATGATGAAGAAATGGCTTATTTTAATCAAAATCCATAATCGCTATATTGTATCTTAAAAATCCGCAATACTCTCACTGACAATAGTCGATGAGAGTATGCGGATTTTTAACTTGCGCTAGATTAATATTCTTTTAAATATTCAAAGGTAGCTTTTCCTAAAGTTTTAGCAGCTATTAGCATTGCACGTTCATCAAAATTAAAGCGCGCGTGATGATGTGGATAAGCTGTTTCCCATTCTGGACTTTTCGCACCTGTGAAGAAGAATGTACCCGGTACTTTTTCTAAATAGTACGCAAAATCCTCTCCAACCATAAACGGTGGACAAGTTTTCACTTGCTCTACACCTGGGACAGTTGACGCTAACTGTGCCACAAACTCCGTTTCTTTCTGATGGTTATACACAGGTGGATAACCTCTTGTATAACGGTATTCATAGCTTGCTCCAAAGGCTAGACAAGTGGCGTTTAGAACGGCTTCTAGCTCCTGCTCCATCTGTGTGCGCACATCTTCCTCAAAGGTGCGAATTGTGCCTGCCAGTTTAACACGATCAGCAATCACATTAAACGGATTAATCGCCTCGAAATGACCAATTGTTAAAACGGCTGACTTTAATGGATCAATACGTCTTGAAATAAGTTGTTGTGCGCTGATTACAAACTGCGAGGCAAGAGTAACTGCATCAATGGAGTGATGTGGTTCGGCACCATGTCCACCCTTCCCTTGAATAGCAATTTCTACTTTGTCTGCAGCTGCCATAATCGCGCCATCTTTCACTAAAATTTCCCCTATGGGAGTGGGAGCCCAGAGATGTGTACCAAAAATAACATCTACACCATCTAAACACCCATCCTCTATCATCGGCTTAGCCCCACCTGGTGCCACCTCTTCAGCGTGCTGATGAATAAATATAATATTTCCTGTAATTTCAGATTT
Source organism: Lysinibacillus sp. A1 (assembly GCF_000801965.1). NCBI lineage: Bacteria > Bacillati > Bacillota > Bacilli > Caryophanales > Bacillaceae > Lysinibacillus > Lysinibacillus sp. A1. The sequence continues at coordinate 59,997 of NZ_JSZM01000017.1, read as the reverse complement.
CATTTTATTGAGTGCCTTAGCTAATCCTAGTAATGTTGCTGTATGACCATCATGCCCACAAGCATGCATTTTACCCGCGACCTTTGATTTATAAGGTAAATCGTTTTCCTCCTGGATCGCCAATGCATCAAAATCAGCCCGTAACGCCACTGTTTTTCCTGGCCTCGCACCACGTAGTACGGCAACTACACCACTTCCTCCTACCCCTTCACGAACCTCATGACCCAATTCTTTATGGTAGGCGGCTATATAGGCTGGTGTCTCCACTTCTTCAAAGGATAATTCAGGATATTCGTGCAAGTGACGACGAATCCCTACCATTTCTTCATAATTCTCATCTATTAATGTAAATAGCTTTTCCATCCTACACAACCTCTCTTTTTGTATTTTCGAAATATTGCAAGTAATAGTAGTAGTGTACTATAAATTCTTACAAAAAGAATAGGATTTAAATCGTAATCTTACAAAATAAAGAAAAGACTCTCCTACAAATCATGTAAGAGAGTCCTAATTTTAAATTAACGAGCATGTTTTAAAGCCGATAAAATAATAAGTATCCATCCAATTAAAAATAGTACACCACCAATTGGTGTAATCGCGCCCAATACTTTAATACCACTAATCGCTAATACGTATAAGCTACCCGAAAAGAAGACAATCCCAAAATTAAAGAAAATTCCTGCCAAATTCAATTGCTTCACTTCACCAAATAATTTAGAACTCATTAATAGTCCAATTACTAACAAACCAGTAGCATGGAACATTTGATATTGAACAGCCGTCTCCCAAATACCTTGACTATAATCATCTAAAATTTCCTTTAAAGCATGTGCACCAAATGCACCAAAGGCTACTGCTAATAGGCCATGGAGAGCCCCTGTCACGATAAATTTTTTCATTGCGCGTTACCCTACCTTTAATATTGATTAAAAATCAAAAATTGAATCACCATTGGCTCCATCTTCTTCAATTTTGGATGTAGATAAACTAGATGGCTTCATCTCTGATACAAGCATTTGTGGTAAATGCTTAGAAGGTGTTGTGATAGATGGTGTATTACTAGGAGAATCTAACACCACATCACATAATGCTCGAATTGCTGTAAGAGCTTCGCGGATCTGCTGATCATTCCCTGCATTTTTTGCACCAGATAATTGTTTTTCAAGTTGTTGTATAACGGCTTGATAAGGAATCATTGCGTTCTCCTACTTTCTACTTTTGGTACAAATTTTAAACATTCCATACCTGAGGATTGTTTCACGACAACGGATGGAATTTGTTTTGTTTTAAAGCCATATGCGACACAGGCACGTGGAGTTTGAGGGTCCCACGTTACTTTAAAAAAATGACATTGAAAACAATTCGCCTTCATCGTTGTCCCTCTCTTTCATCTATCTTAACTGTATCACGATTTATGTAGTGTATAAAGTAAACGATTTGTGCCAATCTATGCTAAACACCAATCAATTGGCTGTTTACCCCATTCTACTAATTGTTGATTAATCTTTGAATAAGGTTTACTCCCAAAGAATCCTCGATAAGCACTTAATGGGCTAGGATGTGGTGCTTCTAATATGACATGTGGCGTGTCATATTTACGTATCAACTGTTTTTTTCGTTGCGCAGGCTTCCCCCACAGTACAAAAATAAGTGGTTCCTCTCTTGCAGCTAGCTTATCGATAACTGCATCAGTGAACTGCTCCCAACCTTGATCTTTATGGGAATTTGCCTGTCCAGCTCGCACAGTAAGAACTGTGTTCAAAAGCATAACACCTTGTTCTGCCCACTTCGTCAAAGTGCCATCTTTAGGAATTGAACAGCCGAGATCATCTTGTAGCTCTTGTAGCATATTTCGTAAGCTAGGTGGATGCGGAATACCTGGCTTGACAGAAAAGCTTAAGCCATGTGCTTGATTAGGGCCATGATATGGGTCTTGTCCTAAAATAATGACCTTCACATGTTGATAGGCTGTTGTATAAAATGCATTCATTACATCCTGCATAGGAGGATAAATAGTGTGCGTTGAATATTCATTAGCAATAAATTGACGTAATGTGTGATAGTATGGTTTTTCTAACTCAGCTGCAAGTATTTCTTGCCAATCATTCGGGAATACTTGTTTCATCGTCCTTTAAGCCCCTTTCTTTTCTTACAACGGTACAAAAAATCATCCATGAATTCAAGTCTCAGCTCAAACTGACCATATAAAAATATCAAATTCTGACTATTTTTATAGAATCAGAATAAGACTATACTAAATGGTAATTTTAACACTCTTAACAATAAAGGAGATCTTTTCATGACTCTAAAAAAAACATTAACAATTGCTGGTTCTGATACATCCGGCGGCGCAGGTATGCAGGCCGATCTTAAAACATTTCAAGAGCACGGTACATACGGTATGGTGGCTTTAACAGTTGTCGTAACAATGGACCCAAATGGTTGGACACATAATGTCACACCATTACCAACTGAACTTCTACAAAAACAAATTGATACTGCCCTTTCAACAGGAATTGATGCTATTAAAACAGGCATGCTTTCTACGGAAGAAATTATTCGTCTTGCTGGAGAGGCTATTGCAAAATCAGGGACGACAAATGTTGTCATTGATCCTGTGATGGTTTGTAAAGGGGACGATGAAGTCCTAAATCCTGGCAACACAGATGCTATGGTACAACATCTTTTACCATTAGCAGCAGTCACAACACCTAATCTTTTTGAAGCTGGCCAATTGGCTGGGACAGGTACGCCCAAAACGATTGATGAGATGAAAACAGCCGCACGAAAAATCCACGAGCTTGGAGCTAAAGCTGTAGTCATTAAAGGTGGAAAAGCATTAGCTACAGAAAAAGCAACAGACCTATTCTTCGATGGAATAGCATTTTACTTATTAGAATCCGAAAAAGTTGCTTCCACTAATAACCACGGTGCAGGCTGTACTTTTGCAGCCTCTATCACTGCAAATCTCGCAAATGGATTATCTATTATGGATTCTGTTATTGAAGCAAAAGAGTTTGTATCCGCAGCCATTGCACATGGTTGGGCTCTTAACGACTATGTTGGTCCCGTCATGCATGGAGCAAAGTCCCGCTTTGGTGCTCCACAAATAACAGTCACTGAAATTTAACATTGAAAGGGATGTCTCTAAGATTATGAAGACATCCCTCTTTTACATATCCTCCAATGGATCAGTCATGAAAATAAGTTTCCCTAGAGCCACTCCCTATTTCTGCACAAGGGGGAATCAATGAAGGTTTCTTGTTTTCATTACATGCTACGAAGGTTACTATCGTAGTCACCTCAATTATGTTCACATTCATGCTCCCTCAAAATGATCCCTACCATCCTGAGTCAAAATGATTCTAATATCTAAATATTACAAACAAATAATGCGTTAAATTCTAGAAATCCCGCTGAATAAAGATAAAAAAATGGACAAGATACGTTAGGACTTCATCACCCATATATTAGCTTTAGATGGGAGGGGAAAAGATGAAAAAACAAAAGGCAGAGGACTTAACAGAGGAATCAGGTTTATTAGCTGGAGAATTAACCGCTTCAAAAGTAGAAGTACTCGCTTCCATTGTCTTAACACTCGGCTACTCATTGTCCACCCTCGCCACAATAATGGCACTCCAGGAGGAAGAGGAACTAGCACAAGAAAAAAAGACCAAAAATGAAGATCAAAATCTTTATATGAGACAAATGTTTAAACAATTGCAAAGTGTCAATAATCGTTTAGAAACAATCGAAAGAAAGCTTAATCGATACTAACAAATACATAGCCTATCCATAATCTCAATAAAAAACCGCGCTTCTCCGTCATAAAGAGAAACGCGGTTTTTTATTATACTATGATAATGAGCTTCATTCTTCTCCCTTTTACACACAGCACGATGTAAGATGCTGGAGGAACGTCATCTATTGTACCAAGATAGAATTCGTTTTCGCCTAGTTTTACCATCCTTCAGCATTTGGTGCTGTCTACACACGATTTTGGAAGAAGCTATGGTTACAATATCTTTTCAGGTGTGAAACCGTATACAAAACGACACATTTTGTACATATATTTTCACACCCCTTATATTGATACATTACAATAATTTTTTCAAGAATATTGCTTGGAAAGTCGTCATAGATTAATAGTTAATGATTCATCCTTCCCCGATTTAGTAGAAGATTTCCTACTCTAGAAGGTAGTGGATGAATCTAGATAAGCCTCTGTCAGAAGACACAGATTTTGAGTAGTCGTGGCGATGAAGCTCTTAAAAATCTTGGTGACATGATGTGAAGGTATAAGTTTTACAAATCATTTATTTATACGTATGAAGCAATGAATTTCCCTTTGCTAATTTTTTTTACTATACTTAAAGGAGAAATGATCGAGAGGAGTGTTAAGATGCAAGAAGTACAAGTAGAGACGTTGCAAGAATTACTAAATTCTTTCGCCAACAAAGACGTTTATATTCATCTTGAGACGACAAACGGATCTTATGCAGCACACTATGATGAAAAGTTCTTTAATGCAGGTGCCTTTATACGCAACGCAAAAATTAATTATGAACTTGCTAAAGTTGTAGACAAGACACCTCATCGTGTTGGGTTAAAATTACCTCATGGCTGGGTTTATGCACAAGGCATTACTCATTATGAATTAGATGATTTAGGCCGTTTATTAATGGCTGGTTTAGATTACTCTGGAAAATTGGCGATTGCGCTTGAAATAAGTGAAACGCCATTTACTTACTAAGGGGGACGACTCTTTGAATTTACAACCACAACGTCATATTTTAATTGTGTACCCTCACCCAGATGATGAGGCTTTTTCAGTTGCTGGCACGACTGCCTATTATACAAAAAAAATGAATACACCTGTTACATATGCCTGCTTAACATTAGGTGAAATGGGCCGTAATTTAGGTAATCCCCCATTTGCTACACGCGAATCATTACCAGAAATACGTCGTAAAGAATTAATTGCAGCCGCAGAAGCAATGGGTATTCAAGATTTACGTATGATGGGTCTTCGTGATAAAACAATCGAATTTGAAGACGATGAGAAGATGGTAAAGCTGGTAGAAGGTTTAATTGAAGAGCTAATGCCTTCATTAATTATTACGTTCCTACCTGGTTTTGCGGTACATCCAGACCATGAAGCAACCGCGCGTGCTGTCGTTGAGGCTGTACGTCGTATGCCTAAGGCTGCACGTCCACAAGTATTTGGCTGTGCCTTCGCAAACGATACTATTGAAAAAAATGGCGAGCCTCATGTGGTCTATGATATTCGCGAAATGCGAATGGATAAATTACAAGCATTACAGGCACACGCATCACAAACTGGTTGGATGATGCAAGAAACAGAAAAACGCATTGATGATGGAGAACCGATGAGCGAAAGCTGGCTAAATGTTGAAAGATTCTACATTGTTGATCCTGATAAATATGTAAAATAAATAAAAGGTTCTGTCCTCTCATGATTGGAGAACAGAGCCTCTTTTAATTAGGTAGATTTTACTTTATTTAGTTTATGCACGATAAACGTGATCGAAAAGGCAATTAATAAAAACAGGAAGAAAAAATAATGAGGTATATGAATATTAACAACACTTACTAACATTTTTAACCCTATAACGCCAATAATGATGAAAGCAGTCGCTTCTAGTTCAGGAATTTTTTCGATCATAATTAAAAATACACCCGCTATTGTTCTCATCATTAGGATTCCTAACATACCCCCAATTAGAAGCACCCATACTTGATCTGAAATAGCAAAGGCGGCAAATATTGAATCAATGGAAAAAGCAATATCCATCAGCTCTACGGAAATAACTGTTGCCCAAAAGGTCCCAAAGAAACGAACCATCAAGCCAGATTTTTTTACCACCTTCACACTATCCTCATTTCCGATTTGAAGGAAATGAGCGATACAGAGCCATCCTAAATACAACGCACCTAACACTTTAATAAACCAAAATTCTACAAGATAAACTCCTATTCCAATAAATAAAAATCTGAAAAAATAGGCTCCTAGCATCCCATACATTAAAGCTCGTTTTCGTTGCTTATCTGGCAAATGTTTGACAAGTACTGCTAATACAAGTGCATTATCTGCTGACAACAATCCTTCTATAATAATTAATGAAAATATTAGTCCCCATGATACAGGATCCACTAATACTTCCTGCCACATTGCCCAATCGAAAAACTGGCTATATGTAGATAGAATTCCTTGAATGATTTCCACTGCTTACCCTCCCACTTGTCCTAAGCTAATCTAGTATATGCTTGACCAATTTTGATATGAAAGTTGTATTTTTTTGATCAATGGTGCCTCCGTATAATCGCGTCTAGACCTCTAAAAAACGATTTCCTTTACACGTAATTCGGTGGAGGAAATGGTCTATAAAAGTGGGACTTACCTATGTTTAACGCTTCATTTTCCATACAAAAAGTAAGGTAAATAAAGATAAAACGCTTACATTATAAAATGGACACGGAAAATTTAGAATTTACTAAAAATTAAGTCCAAAAAGCAAAAAAAGTGTGCTATCATAGATAAATGTTTTAAACGTAAAACGGAGGATGAATACTATGGAAGTTGCTGATACTAGAACCGTGCAAGTGGAGAATGTCCTCATTGCACACCATTTTTTAAAAGACGTAGTTGTGCATACACCTCTACAAAGAAATGACTATTTATCTGAAAAATATGGCGCAAATATTTATTTTAAACGTGAGGATTTACAACATGTACGCTCATTCAAGCTTCGTGGCGCCTATTATAAAATTAAAAAAATCGAGGATGAAGCGCGCAATGTTGGCGTCGTTTGTGCCAGCGCAGGCAACCACGCACAAGGTGTAGCTTATGCCTGTGCCCAATTAAAAATCCAAGCTAGCATTTTTATGCCTCAAACTACACCCAAGCAAAAAATAGACCAAGTGCGTATGTTTGGTCGTGAGTATGTGGAGATTATTTTAGCGGGTGACACGTTCGATGACTCTGCTGAAAGTGCACTAAGTTTCTGTGAAGAACAAGGTAAAATCTTCATTCACCCATTTGATGATTTCGATGTTATTGCTGGGCAAGGAACTGTGGCGGTAGAAATCATGAATGATATGGAAGAGCCAATCGACTACGTATTTGGCAGTATCGGTGGTGGTGGCTTAATGTCTGGTGTTTCTGCCTATATTAAAAACCTTTCCCCATCTAGCAAAATTATAGGTGTAGAGCCTGCCGGTGCTGGCAGTATGAAGGCTGCTTTCGCTGAAGGTGGTACAGTTGCTCTTGATTGGATTGACAAATTCGTCGATGGAGCTGCCGTAAAGTGTGTCGGTCATCATACTTATGATGTTTGTCGCCGTTATTTAGACGACATTATTCTTGTACCTGAGGGAAAAGTATGTACAACCATTTTAGATTTGTACAATAAACATGCGATTATTGCTGAGCCTGCTGGTGCATTGTCAGTCGCAGCTCTTGATTTTTATAAAGAAGAAATCAAAGGAAAGTCTGTTGTCGTTATCATTAGTGGTGGGAATAACGATATTGGACGTATGCAGGAAATTAAAGAAAAGTCTCTTATTCATGAAGGCTTACTTTACTACTTCATCGTCAGCTTCCCTCAACGGGCAGGCGCTCTTCGTCAATTCCTTACTAGCGTGCTTGGACCTAATGATGATATTACAACCTTTGAATATACTAAGAAAAACAATAAGGAAAGCGGTCCTGCTCTAGTCGGCATCGAGCTAGGCGATCGATCAGATTACGAGGGATTACTAGCGAGAATGAACGAGTTTGGCTTCAACTATAAAGAAGTTAACAATGATCTTCAGCTATTTGGCCTACTCGTCTAAATGAAAGAGTCTCACTTTTATCAGGTGAGGCTTTTTCTATGTTTAAATATTTGAGAGTCACCTCAACAGCTTCTTTCTCAACCATTAATATAGATGAACGGAGCGAGGGAGAGCACCACCCTCACATCATTGTAAATGAAAAACTATAGGCAAACCCAAATGTCATTGAGTTTGCCTACAGTCTGATACTCATACGAATGTATGAACGATATACCTTTATCCTAATAAAGCACGGTCCGAATTCATTTTTTCTCCACGAATGCGTTCAAACTCAGCCATTAAATCAGGTATCGTTAATTCATGTTTACGATCTTCCCCAACTTCTAAAATAATTTGACCTTTATCCATCATAATTAGGCGATTTCCTAAATCTAAAGCTTGTTGCATATTATGTGTAACCATCAATGTCGTTAACTGATCTTTTTCTACTAAATACTTTGTAATACGGGTGATCAATTCAGCACGTGATGGATCAAGCGCGGCCGTATGCTCATCTAACAATAATATAGATGGTTTTGTAAAAGTGGCCATTAACAGAGACAAAGCTTGACGTTCCCCTCCGGAAAGTAAGCCAACCTTTGCAGAAAGGCGGTTTTCTAAATTTAATCCAAGCATCTCTAACGATTCAATAAAAAACTCACGACGTTTTTTGTCTACACCTCTTCGCAATCCTCTACTCTTATTACGGGAATAGGCTAGTGCCAAATTTTCCTCAATCGTCATAGCAGGTGCTGTTCCCGCCATTGGATCCTGGAAAACACGACCTATAAATTGCGAGCGTTTATACTCAGGCAAATGAGTAACATTGTTGCCATCAATCGAAACTGTGCCGAAATCTGGTGTTAAGGCGCCAGAAATCATATTCATCATCGTTGATTTACCTGCCCCATTACTCCCAATAATAGTAACAAAATCACCAGGCTTTAAATGTAGGTTAATTTCTGCTAGAGCGATCTTTTCATCCGGTGTCCCTTCATTGAACACCTTATTTATACCGTGTAATTTAAGCAAGGCCTTTTCCTCCTTGCTCTACTGGTTTAATTTGCGTAAGTTCTGCAGCCCGTTTAGCCTTACGCTTACGTTCCTTACGCTTGTTAATAAATTGAGGTAAGATCAACGCCAAAATGACGATGATAGCTGTAATTAATTTCATATCTCCTGAATCCAGGAAGTCTACACGTAAAGCTAACGCTAAAATAATACGATAAATAATAGCTCCAGCGATGACTGCAAAAGTGGTACGAATAATGGTCTTTGTACCAAAAATAGCTTCCCCGATAATGACAGATGCAAGTCCGATTACAATCATACCAATTCCCATACTTACATCAGCGAACTTCGAATATTGTGCGATTAAAGCTCCAGAAAATGCGACAAGTGCGTTGGAAAGTCCTAGCCCTAAAATAATGAGTGTATCTGTATTGGCTGAGAAGCTGCGAATCATTCGTTTATTATCACCAGTAGCACGAATAGCCAGCCCAACCTCTGTTTTTAAGAACCAATCTGCCACTAATTTAATTAAAATTGTAATAATTACAATGACAATTAGTACACTCCAAGTACCTGGTACTTGCTGAATCCCCATACCCTTTAATAGGCTGTTGAGAGCATCATCTATCCCTAAATTACTCCAAAACGCTTGAAACTTTGAAAATATCGTTTCAGAGTTTAGTAATGGAATATTTGGACGACCTATCGTATTTTCTGCAGTTAACCCCATGATCCGTAGGTTAATCGAATATAAGGCAATCATCATTAAAATCCCTGATAATAGTGGGTTTATCTTCCCTTTTGTGTGAAGGATTCCTGTCATACATCCAGCAATAAATCCAGCAACAATTGCCACTAAAGTCGCTAAGATTGGGTGGTAGCCAAGCAAAACCATTGTTGCTGCTGTTGCCGCCCCTGTTACAAAGCTTCCATCAACCGTTAAATCCGGAAAATCTAACACTCGAAATGTTAAATATACACCAAGTGCCATAATTGCATAGATGATTCCTTGCTCCACTGCGCCAAATAATGCTAAAAACATAGTTGAATCATCTCCTAAATCTCTTTATTATGCTACTGCTGGTAAATGAAGATAAAGCGGGGATGGTTCCCCCGCTTCGAGTTATTTTTCTAGAAGTTCTGCACCCCAAGAATCTTTAATTTCAATTCCTAAATCATCTGCTACTTTTTTATTAATTAATAGCTTTAGATTTTGTGGATATTGCGCTGGCGTTTCAGCAGGTGTTGCTTCACCTTTTAAAATTTTCACTGCCATTTGCCCAGCCTCATACCCAATATCGGAATATTCAAAACCATATGCAGCCAAACCGCCTCGCGCCACAGAGTCAAGCTCTCCTACTATTAAAGGCAATTTATTGGCATTTGCTACATCGATGACAGACTCTAAAGCAGAGACTACTGTATTGTCCGTAATAATATAGAATGCATCGACTTTACCGATTAAAGATTCAGTTGCTTGTTTTACCTCTGCAGAAGTTGCAGCTGATGCCTCTTTAACCTCAAGACCTTGCTCAGCCATTACTTTTTTTACTTCTTTCACCTGTGCTACGGAGTTTTGCTCACCAGCGTTGTAGACCATACCAACGTTTTTAGCACCTAGCTCTTTTAAAAATGCTACTGTTTTAGAAATCGTTTCAGGATGTAAATCGATAGTACCTGTAACATTTTTCCCTGGCTTCTCCATTGATTCTATGAGCTGAGCACCTACAGCATCTGTTACAGATGTAAAGATAATTGGAATATCACTTGTTGCTGTTGCCGCGGCCTGTGCAGAAGGTGTAGAGTTAGCAAATATTAAATCTACGTTCGCACTTACTAGGTTGTTAGCAATCGTTGTGTTAAGACTATTATCACCTTGTGCGATTTGTGGATCATACTCAACTTTTAAACCTGCATCTTCAATCGCCTTTTTAAAGCCTTCCGTCGCTGCATTTAACGACGGATGCTCTACAATTTGCGTAATTCCGATTTTATATGTTTTATCATCTGCGTTTCCGCTGTCACTGGCGTTATTCGTTTCGTTCCCCTTTGATTTTGTTGAACTAGTTCCACCACTACCACAAGCAGCAAGTAGTAATACTAATCCAAAGAGTAGGAATGAAAGCTTTTTGACATTGCTCTTCACCATTAATCCCCCCGATTAAGTTCTCGAATATCTATCACACTTTATCCAAACAAAGTGTGAATGTATCGCTATATTATCGTGATTATTGAGCTCCGTCAACAACATTATGAATGTTCTGACTTTTGTATTTCGCAAAAAAATTTAACATTTCATTTAATTTGGCGCTTTAAACCGCTAAACTACGCTATTTACGTTATTGGATTCCTTTTTTAAAAATAGTAAAAAATATTTATGACAATTTTGCGAATTTAGTCATATTGACAAAAAGTCTGACATTTGACTTCTGCTAGATATGTATAATAAAATATTGACTTGTGTGAAAGCACCGTGGTTCGTAACCATCCCACGAAAAAAAACTAAGGAGAAATGAATATGAAGATAAAATTTTTAGCAGCAAGTGGTATTATTGCAGCTCTTTATATTGCTGTGACGATGCTTGTTGCACCATTTGGTTTTACAGAGGTGCAGTTCCGTGTATCTGAAATTTTCAACCATTTAGTGGCCTTTAATCCACGCTTTGCCGTTGGTATCATAATAGGGGTATTTATTTCTAATATCTTTTCACCACTCGGTATCTACGACTTAGTATTTGGTGTTGGACATTCTATGATTACATTGGGTTTGTTCATTTTGATCTGTAAATTTGTTAAAAATATTTGGGCACGTTTAATCATCAATACATTTTTATTTACATGCACTATGTTTATAATCGCCTTTGAATTGAATTTAGCCTTAGAGCTACCATTCTTTTGGACTTGGCTCACGGTGGCGGCAGGTGAATTCGTTGTCTTAGCGGTTGGTGCACCTATTATGTATATACTAAATAAACGCCTTCACTTTAAAGAGATGATTGAATAGACGAGTCTTACGAGACTCGTCTTTTTTTCTTGACAATATTCTGAAAACATTCTACAATTCTTTCTAATAAATGCGGAGAAGAAGAATAGTAGCAAGCATAGTTACTCTAAAGAGAGCTGGTGGTCGGTGTAAACCAGTAGTACGTGCTTGTGAATGGACTTCAGAGCAGCCTTATCCAATGTAAGGCCGATTTACTCCCCGTTATCGGAGTTAGAAAGCGCGCATATATTGCGAATAAAGGTGGCACCACGGTTACTCGTCCTTTTCACGAAGGAATGGAGTGCCTTTTTTTATGAAAAAATGAGCGTAGAGGAGTCGAGGAAAGATGAGTATAGTAGTAGAGAACAAAGGATATTTTGGAGAATTTGGTGGTAGCTTCGTTCCAGAGGAGCTTCAGCATGTATTAACTATTTTGGATGAAAATTTCCAAAAATTCAAAGAGGATGAAGACTTTAATACAGAATTGAATTATTATTTCCATGAGTATGTCGGTCGCAAATCCCCTCTTTATTTTGCAGAAAATTTAACGAAGCAATTGGCTGGTGCAAAGATTTATTTAAAACGTGAGGATCTTAACCATACAGGCTCACATAAAATCAATAATGTATTGGGCCAAATTTTATTGGCAAAACGTATGGGCGCAAATCGCGTTATTGCTGAAACTGGTGCAGGTCAACACGGTGTGGCAACCGCTACTGCATGTGCCATGTTCGGAATGGATTGTACTATTTATATGGGGTTAGAGGATACTAAACGTCAGGCATTGAATGTATTTCGTATGGAGCTTCTTGGAGCAAAGGTTGTAGCTGTTGATAAGGGGCAAGGACGTTTAAAGGATGCCGTTGATGAAGCATTTGCGGATTTGGTGGAAAACTATGAAACGACATTTTATTTATTGGGCTCTGCTGTTGGGCCACACCCATTCCCCTCAATGGTTAAACATTTCCAATCTGTTATTAGCCGCGAAAGCCGTGAACAAGTTTTGGAGAAAGAAGGAAAACTACCAACAGCTGTCTTAGCTTGTGTCGGTGGTGGAAGTAATGCTATAGGGGCATTCGCAGAGTTTATTGCTGATGAAAATGTTCGTCTTATCGGAATAGAGCCAGATCAAGCTGCTACACTTAACGAGGGAACTCCTGGAGAGCTACATGGCTTCAAATGTTTAGTGCTTCAGGATGCAGAGGGAAATCCTCTACCAACATACTCAATTGCCGCAGGTTTAGATTACCCAGGTGCAGGACCTGAACACAGTCACTTAAAAACAATTGGTCGTGCAGAGTATGTTACTGTTACAAATGAAGAAGTATTAGAGGCATTTCAGGTGCTCTCGAAGGTAGAAGGTATTATTCCTGCGCTTGAAAGTTCTCATGCAGTTGCCCATGCACTAAAACTAGCGCCCACTCTTACAGCTGATGAAATTATTATAATAAATATCTCAGGTCGTGGCGATAAGGACGTTGAGCAAGTTTTTCATATGTTAAATAAATAATTCACACATGAAAGAGCGATTTCTTAAATTGGAAATCGCTCTTAAACTTACACTAATGAAGTAATGTTTGCTGATCTTAGAACACAAGTATAAACGAGCCTATTCCAATAAGAATATATATCCCCCATTTATTTCATAAAAAAAACGGATGAAGTCTATTCCTTCATCCGTTCAGTCGCTATTATGAAATTGCCTTTTTATGCAGTTTAATTTTTAGCTTTTCTAACATATCTACCGTCATTTTTGACAAATCGTACTCTGCCTTAAAGCCCCACTCTTTTTGTGCCGCTTCAATATTTATTGAATTTGGCCAGCTATCTGCTATTGCCTGACGAACTGGGTCAACCTGATAGTTCGTGGTAAAGTTTGGTAAATGTTTCTTAATTTCAGCTGCAATTTGCGATGGTTCAAAACTCATTGCTGTTATATTAAAAGCATTACGGTGAACAAGCTTACTACCATCCGCTTCCATTAAATCAACAATTGCCTGTAAAGCATCTGGCATGTACATCATATCCATATACGTACCTTCTTGAATATAAGATGTATACTTGCCTTGTTCAATCGCTTCGTAGAAAATTTCTACCGCATAATCAGTCGTTCCACCACCTGGGGGCGTTACATAAGAAATTAACCCTGGGAAACGGACCCCACGTGTGTCTACTCCAAAACGGCTAAAGTAATAATCACATAATAATTCCCCCGCCACCTTATTAACACCATACATAGTTGTCGGGCGTTGCAATGTATCCTGAGGTGTATCTTCCTTCGGTGTAGATGGCCCAAAAGCCCCTATCGAACTTGGTGTGAAGAATTGCATATTTAACTCACGTGAAACTTCCAAAGCATTCATTAATCCACCCATATTTAAATTCCAAGCCAACAAAGGATTTCTTTCAGCTGTAGCTGATAATAATGCTGCTAAATGCATCATTGTATCAGCACCAAAGTCCTTTGCTAAATCATGCATTCTTTGTCCATCTGTAACGTCCAATATCTCAAACGGGCCCTCAGTATGGTCAAGCTTTCTAATGTCAGTAGCAAGTATGTTGTCCTCCCCATAAATACTACGAAGTTTTTCTACAAGCTCAGAACCAATTTGACCAAGTGCTCCGGTAACCATAATTTTTTTCATTTCTCAAAACCTCCACATGTGAACAATTGTACTTCTAGAAAGCACAATAATATATTAATAAACATTGATTTAATAACACTTTCAATGAAATTCATTATAATGTGTTCGTTTTGAAAATACAACAATTATATTAAAAATATTCATAAAAGAAACATACTATCCCTTACTTCTCAGTATATGAACATTTTAAATTATTGTGCTACAAAAATATATTAAATACATTTGTACATTCAGAAAGAACAGTTTTTAAAACTTCCATCCAACAAGTTATTAGAACAAATAAAAAGAATCCTCTTTGCTAGCTTTGCAAAGAAGATTCTATAGCCCATTAATTTATGAAGGACTAAATTATATTGAAAAACGTTTAACCGCTATTTGTAGCACTTTTGATACCTTTCGTAATTCTTTAATATAATTGTGGAATTGTTGCTGTGCTGTTAATTGATCGGCTGTTAAAGTAGCAACATGCTTCGTTGATTCAGTATTCGTATCAGATAAAGATGTCAGCATAACCGCATCATCACTAACCGTTTTTGTATGATTAGCAATTTCTTGAACTGTAGAAGAGACTTCCATAATATAAGGCTTGATTGTATGTACTTTTTCTAAAATCTGATCAAAACTTAATGCCGTTTGACCAGTTACAGCAACGCCTTTTTCGGTTGCCATTAGCACACCCTCCATCATTTGTACTGCATAGCTTGAATCTAGATGAATGTTTTGTACAATGGACGTAATAGTTTGCGTTGAATGAACGGTTTGCTCTGCAAGCTTGCGTACCTCGTTCGCTACTACCGCAAATCCCTTGCCATGCTCGCCCGCTCTTGCCGCTTCAATAGATGCATTTAACGCTAATAGATTTGTTTGTGCCGTTATTTTTTCAATGACCTCAATCATTTGATCGATTGATGATGCTCGTTCGACTAAATTAAAGATGGCTGTATTGGATTTCTCGACAGCTTGCTTAATTGTCTGCATTTGTGCTAAATTGGCTTGCACAATCTCAGTTCCGCTTTCCGCATCTCGAGCAGTTTTATGAGCGAAATTTTCTACAATGTGAATTTTTTCTAATATGACTTGTACATCGTTTAAAACTTCTTCTAATGATGATGTATTGGAAGCCAATTTATTAGAAGACGCTACCGTTGAATCTGATATAGACTGTACATCTTTTGCTATTTTCAATGTCGTTGTTGAAGATTCCTCTGAGGACTCCTGTAATTTCCCGGTCATTTCCTCCACTTCGTAGGCACTGTCCGTAACTGTATGGAGTAAACTTTTCACTTCCGTGATCATTTGATTGTAAGACAGCACCACCTCACCAAGCTCATCATGGGCCACATAACTTGCATTGGCAGTGAAATCACCCTGTTCAGCCTGTTTTAGTAATGATTTTAATTGCCGTGTAGGGACATTGACCGCCTTTGTTGCTATAAACCCTATAATAATAACTAGCATCACAACTGTTAAACACACACCACCAAGCAACCAATAACCAAATTGTACATCTTCTTGATAGGACTGTTGTTGGTCTTTTGCTCGTTGAACGAGGTAGTTTTGTGTTTCTTCTAATAATGTATGAATTTCCTGACTTATTGGTAGAAACGTCTGAGAATAAAATTTCTCTTGTTCACTTTGGGTCAATTGCTGGTAGCCCTCAATCAATTCTCTCTGCTTCCCTAGCAAGGACTTATACTTATTAATTTGATGACTCATTTTTTTATCAATTTCTTGGCTTTTTAAATGGTCTAACGGCTTATCCACGTCTTTTAAAATGGAAGCCATTCCTGTATAATTGCCATCAGAATCGACGATAAAATCTAATTGACGTTGCGATTCTTCCAGCTCATTTAGCCACCCAATTGGAACAAGCCCCTGTTTGTAACTCTCACTTGCATGCCACGACATTTTCCTTAAATAATCCACACTAAATACACCTAGCAATACATTCGATAATACACAAACAATCATAAGTACAAGTAACTTGTCCTTCACCTTTATGAAACGAAAAAAATGCATGATCTCTGGCTCCTCCTCCAACTCTTACCAATAATGATAGTATGAAGATATAAAGCCAGTGTTATGTTTTTGTAAAGATTAGACGAAGAATTAAGAAATTATGCCCACTCACTATCCCCAAGTAGGTAATTTACCGCACAAATTGATTCATACCATTATCCCTTATCTACATCATGTAAATAGTTGCAACCTTCCACACATTACCAGCGTTTATAGTAGTAACTATAGAAAGAAGGTGTTACATTTGTCGCAGCTTAAGAAATTGGATGGAAGTTTAGTTGTGAGCCTCTTTTTACTTGGAGGTTTTAGCTGCCTTTTTGTCCATTCTAGCAGTGTCAATTTCGGACAATATGCCAGTTCCTTCATTGTTAAGCAATTTATCTTTTATCTTATTGGATTTATCATCATGTTTGGGATTTCTTTACTTGATATTGAACAATTAAAAAAGATTGGATGGCCATTTTATGGATTAGCAGTAGCGTTAACTGCTGGACTCATAGTAGCACCAGAGAGTATTGCACGGACGATAAACGAGGCTAAATCTTGGTATCAAATACCCTTTCTAGGTTCTCTTCAGCCATCGGAGTTTTTAAAATTTGCCTTTTTAATTGTTGTGAGTAAAATCATTATCTCTCATCAAGAGAAAAATGCACGCCCTTCCTATCTAGCTGATTTATGGCTATTTGTGAAAATTGGACTTATTGTCCTTCCTCCTTCGCTCCTTGTTTATAAACAACCCGACACAGGCATGGTTATGTTATACATGGCAATGATTCTACCCATGTTATTTTTTTCAGGTATACATAGGAAATTACTGATTGTATTTACGGCCATACCTCTAGTTTTAATCAGTACAATTGTAGTACTTTATGTTAGATTTAATGATTTTTTTACAGAAAAAATTTTAGGTGCCCTATCAGGACATCAAGTATCTCGTATTTATGGCTGGCTACAGCCTTATGATTACATAGATTCTTCGTTTCAGGTTCGCCAAGGCTTTTTAGCCATCGGGTCGGGGGAATTTTTCGGGAAGGGCTATCTTAATAATAATGTTTATGTGCCAGAGAAGCATACTGATTTTATTTTTTCTGCAATTGCCGAGGAATTAGGGTTTGCTGGCGGGGCATTTGTCATTGCTTTACTGTTTTTTGTCATCTACAGGATTGTTCTTATTTCTGTTGAAGCAAAAGACCCTTTTATGACATTAATGGGCGCAGGGATATCAAGCTTATTAGCCTTCCAAATTACTCAAAATATTGGCATGACCCTTGGACTTTTACCAGTCACTGGAGTTACTTTACCTTTTTTAAGCTATGGGGGTAGTTCACTATTGTCAAATTTCATGCTAATGGGAATTGTCATGATTATTCATAAATCCTATAAGGGATATATGTTTAAAAGAGGAGATTAACTAAATGCAAGTAGAGAAGGATATTCTCTACTTGCTGAGGGATTCATCTTAAATTAAAAACTCATGAATACTTTCATTATATTGATTTATAAATATTTCAGCCTCCTTACTAGGTAATTTTAGTGCGGCTAACGCGGCACCACCTACCGGTAAGCTGGAAGCACCCATAAAGTCATATTGATTGCTATACTTTTTATCCAGCACAGCTAGTTTTTTAATAAATAATGGCAATTCCTTAAAAACTCCACCTGCTAACACGACTTTTACACGTTCAGCGAAGAATGGATTTTTTTTGTAACAAGCATCGATACTTTGATAAAAAATATGGCACACTTCATCAATAATCGTATTTGCTACTATATCTCCACGTTTTGTGCACTCTATCGCTACTTTACTTAAAGGCGCAATTATATCTCGTGGATGCCCTTCACCATATACAATTTCAATAATTTGTGGCACAGATTGCACTTGAAAATAGGCTAATACAGCGCCAGTTAATATCGTTTCTGGACCTCTTTTATCAAATTCTTTAAAAACCGCCCTTAATGTGCGAATACCTATATCATAGCCACTGCCCTCATCATCAAATATATAACCCCATCCTGCTGTCCGCTCAATTCTTCCAGTCGAATCTATACTTAATGTAATCGCACCTGTACCCGATATTTGAACAATGCCAGGTTGACCTAATGTTCCTGCATACAGTGCATTCAATCCATCATTTGATAAAGTTAATTGACAGCCTTCTGGTAAAAGCGACGTTAATAATGTCTTTGTAATGTCCTCATTATTATTTTCTGTCACACCAGAAAGTCCTGCATGGCATTTTGTTAGTTGATGAAAATGGAGCGGTTGTTGATTCTTCAATTGATTAATAAGTTC
This sequence comes from Lysinibacillus sp. A1, assembly GCF_000801965.1. Lineage (NCBI taxonomy): Bacteria > Bacillati > Bacillota > Bacilli > Caryophanales > Bacillaceae > Lysinibacillus > Lysinibacillus sp. A1. The sequence goes on along the minus strand of NZ_JSZM01000017.1, from coordinate 41,210 downwards.
TGTTATCGTCTGCGTAAATTGCTCAATGTTCATGGATGTAGGGTTACTTTTACCCGTTTTTGCGAGGGCTATTACTTGCCCACTGAATGTAGAGATGGTAGCAATTGTCTTCGTTCCACCACCGTCAATTGCCAAAACATACAAGTGCCTTCACCTCTATACGATTTTAATTGTGGAAACGATTTCTCCTACCTCATGCCCTGCGTCATTTCGCACAAAGGAAGGCGATAATGCTTTTATTCGCTCAATTGTTTCAACATTTGAATACTGAATTTGTTCTAACACAGAAGCAATTACATTTGGCCATGGACTTTCTGAGCCATTCATAATTTTCAGGGCAAAGCTTACCCCTTCGTTTCGTAGAGCAAAACAATATACGCCCTGCGCTCCACCCTTTGCTACAATATTAGGATCTTTTAATAATGCTGTACAAATAAAATTTTGAGCTGCGATAATTTGATTTTCTTGATTCATAACTGTCGTGAGCTTTTTTACTGCCTCACGAACTTGATCATTATCAATCAATTCTGGCCGTGCTAGCTTTAAATAGGCTATAGCCATATTTTTTAGTGGAACCGCAAAAACAGGTGCACCACAACCATCTATTCCCGTGCGAATTTTCCCCTCATCATAGTCACTTAAATAAGCAATGTATTTTTTTATCATTTGCTGTAATGGATGATCTGGATGACAATACTGTTCAAAATTATAGCCATTCGCCAGACAAGCAGTTAAAAACCCTAAATGCTTACCTGCGCAATTATGAAGTAGCTTCCTTTTTTGGAATCCCTGTTGAATATATAGTGTTTTTGGTTCTTCGTTAAGCGGATATGAGGCTGCGCAAATTAAATCATTTTCACAAACAGGAATTTTCTCCAGCAAAGAGGTCAATGCCTCTTGATGGTAAATTTCACCTCTTTGCGATGCCAAAAATAATGCACTTTCCGTTGAAGTTATCTCATACTTTTCTATAAAATCAGTCATGAAAATTGGAATGGCTTGGAATGGTTTTGCTGCAGAACGAAAATACACAGGCTCATAATCTTGACCAACTGAAACGAATTCTTCCTTCGCTAGATTCACAGCACTCATTTGTCCATAATGCACATTTTCCATTAATCCTGAACGGTACTCTTTCAAAAATTCTGAGTAAGCCACGAATCAACCAACCTTTCTTTAAACAGACAGCAGCTGCTTTTGTGCCTGTAATGCTGCTCCTTTGACTACGCCCTCTTTTAATTGGTTTGAAAACTGTAAAACAAAATGAGGTTGTAGTTCTTTCCATATATATTGTTTGCATTTTTCACTAAGAAGTTTTTGAAATGTTACATTGTGCTCGATAATTTCACCGCTAACAATAACGGCTTCCGGTTCATATAAACACACCAAATTATTGATAGCAATGGCTAGATATGTAGCTACATCTTGTTGAATATCCACTGCCCATTGTTCGCCTTGATCCACACACTGTAAAATCTCTTCGATTGATTGAATATTAAGATTTTTAGGTGTTCTATTGAGTAAGGTCATTTCTGAAATATACATCGACAAGCACCCTCGTTTTCCACAGTGACACATTTCACCAAAGGGATTAATCGTTATATGACTTATTTCCCCCGCTTTGTTTTGAATGCCACGATACACTTCTCCGTTTAGTAATATGGATGCTCCGACGCCCGTTCCCATCCCTACTAAAATACAATTTGAATAAAGAGGCGTATAGATATCACCAATTTCTGCAATGATTTGCATTTTCAATTCATTATCTACGATGACTTCACAATCAAAAACACCATTTAGGTCCTCTCCTATACGACAGTTTTCCCACTTTAATTGCTCAGAAGAAACTATAATCCCTTCTTCGTTATTAATGACACCGGGTACCCCTATTCCAATGCCTAATAATTTCTCCTGAGCAATCTGATATTCTGACATAATAGTAGCTATGGAGCGTTTTAATAGATGGATTGCTTCCTCATACCGATGCTTGATGCTGCATTTGATTTCCTGAAAAGCGATCAGTTTTCCTAGAAAATCTAATATACCAAGTCGAATTGTAAAGCAATCTATCTCGATTCCTATAGTATATAAAGCATCTTCACGCATTTGAATTAATGTTGGCCGTCTACCAATGGCGGTTTCCTCTGAAACCCCTTCAAGTATAAAGCCTTCCGCTTCTAGCTCCTGCACAATACGAGTAATAGTCGTAGGACTCATTTTTGTATACTTTGATAATTGAATTCTTGAAATCGGTGCCATCTGCCTAATTGCGTCAAGCACAATATACTTATTTTGTCTTCTCATTTGTACTTGATCTTGCTTTTTCAAATTAGATTCATCCCCTATTTAAACATTTCTATGAATTGTACAGCCTCTCTGATGTCTTTTTCGGGATTTGATCTCACTTCTCGTTCAATAGTTAAATAGCCATTGTATCCGATTTCATGTAAAGCTGAAAAATAAAGCTCGAAATTGACATCTCCCTGACCTAGTGGAAGCTCTCTAAAGAAATCCCCATTTTCCACCATTTCTTCTATCTTATCATGAGATGTTCCAGAATCGTATCCTAAGTACCCATACACGTCTTTTGGATTCGTTTGTTGTAATTGAATGCCATCCTTCACATGTGTATGTACAATATAATTTCTTAAAAGCTTCACTCCCGCCACAGGATCATCCTTGGTTACCATTACCATATTGGCAGGATCAAAATTAACTGATACACCATCTGTTGATAGTTTATCTAAAAATCTCTTTAATGTTTGACTCGTCTCTGGTCCTGTTTCAATTGCAAAATAAGCATCTAATGATGTAGAAAATTGCCCTAATTCTTCACATGCTTCTAGCATGGTTTGATAGATTGGATCATTCTCATCTTCAGGAATGATCCCAATATGGGTTGTAACAATCGATGTACCAAGATCTTTTGCCAATTGCATAATATCCTTCGATTTTTTTATTTTCCATTCATTTTCGTGTTTATCTTGAAAGCCATGTCCTCCCAAATCTCCACATAATGCTGAAATTTCAAGCCCTAAATCTACAATATATTGCTTCAATTCTGCTCTTTGTTCAGCATCTAAATGATCCGGATCTAGCTCACCTGAAACAGCGTACATTTGGACACCTTGTGCACCGACCTCCTTCGCTTTTAGCAATCCTTCACGTATAGGCAATCTAAAGCTATCTACAATCACACCAATTCTATTGTTTAATTTCACCATTTTAATATACGACTTCCTTTCCTTGTCTTGCAGAAATATAAATCCCCTCTAAAATCTTCATAATTTCTACCCCATCCTCAACAGGTGCCACTGAATCATATTGGTGAAGACAGCAATCAACAAACGTATTGATTTCATTCTGAAAGGCTGTTACAAAATCAAAAGATAGATCGTTAATTTGAGGATGAATATTTAAAATGGTGTTATGCTCCTCGCTTACTATTTTCAGCTCAGGCTCTAGTTCTGCACCCCCATTTGTGCCATATAATTTAATGCTCATTTCATCTTTTATGGCATGTAGCGTATAGGAAACATCCACCATTAATGAAGCCCCGTTCTCAAATGTTATAAGGGCGTTCGCTAAGTCCTCAACTGTATTTTTAGTAGCATCATAGTCTGCCGCTTTATAAAAAGATAAATGTTCAATATGATTTCTATTTCCTAATTGATTATAGGTGTGACCTGTTACACGCTTCACTTTCGGTCTCCCCATTAAGTACCAGCATATATCAATAACATGGACACCTAAATCTATTAATGGGCCACCACCAGATTTATCGATTTCTGCAAACCAACCTCCTGGATTACCTAATCTTCTTAAGCAAGAAGCTTTCGCATAATAAATATCGCCTAATTTATTATCATCTATGAACTGTTTCAGCACCTTTGTGTTCGTTGCAAAACGTCTTACATAGCCGACCTGAAATACTTTACGATGTTTTTCGGCAACCTTTTGGATGTTTAATGCCTCCGCATAAGTCATAGATAAGGGTTTTTCAATAAGTACATGTAAATCATTTTCTAAAGCGAGAATGGCTAGGTCTGCATGTGTATTATTCCATGTACAAATACTGACAGCTTCTACATTTTTATCTGCAAATAATGCCTCTTTAGAAGAGAAAACATGAGTGGCTCCAAATTGAGCAGCTTTTGCTTTCCCCCGCTCATTAGAAGTATCATACACACCATATAACTCAACTGATGGATTTTTCATATAAGAGCCTAAATGATAATCCGAAATAGAGCCTGTTCCGATTACACAAACTTTTAATTTGTCCATGTTCTTCCCTCCTTAAAGCTTACATTCATCCCATAAACGACGAACATTATCCATCCCTATTTTTGAACCAACCTGACAATCCTCCATACCTTCAAACTCCACCGTAATATAACCATCGTATCCATAGCCTTTGACAAGCTTAATAATTTCTCGAATATTAATATCACCATGTCCGACAATTGCTCCTCGGATGTAATTGTTATGAACTGTACGGAACCATTCACCATCACCGGGATTTTCAAAATAAGGGCGAATATAAAAATCTTTAAAATGCACGGTAGCGGCATAGGATATATTTTTCATAACACCAATAAGAGGCTCTTCATCTATACATAAAAAATTCCCGATATCTAATGTAGTTTTAAAATTGTCTCTGTTAACGGCTTGAATTAATTGTTGTACACGATCACTTGTTTGAACATTAAAGCCATGATTTTCAATAGTTGTGGTGATATTGAATTGTTTCGCATAATCTGCGATCAATTGACAGCCCCTAACCATTTCATCAAAATGCTCATTATAATAATGGATGGTTGTTTGCTCCTTTGGTAAAGTAAAAAGTGTAACGTCATGGCGCATAATTTTGATACCCATACGATGTACAACATCTACGTGTTTCTTTAAGCGCTCCACTTCTTCAAAAAAGGCTTCCTCAGTCTCATGAATAAAGTTTGCGGGTAATGAGTAGGCAGATAACTCCAACCCTAGCTCCGCAGCTTTCTCTTTTATTTGAGTGGCGAGCTCATCATTATCTACTATTGTGAACTCATAAGGCACTAACTCAACATGCTGACCACCATTGTCCGCTACCCATTGCAAAACATCCAGAACACTCATTTCCCCCTGCTTCATTTTTTTGACCATACTGTATGTGCTTAAGCCTACTTTCATTTAAAACATCTCTCCTTTTCAATTGACAAAGTGACAAGCAACACTTTGCTCTTCGTTAATTTTTTTCATTTCCGGAATCGTATGCTTACATATATCTGCTGCAAAGGGACATCTTGTATGGAAGGTACAACCGGTTGGCGGATTTTTAGGATTTGGAATATCACCTATCAACACTTTCTTTTTCTTTCTTAACATTGGGTCTGCAATCGGTACAGAGGCAATAAGCGCTTGTGTATACGGATGCTTAGGATTATTAAAAATCGCTTCTTTTTTTCCGATTTCTACGATTGTTCCTAAATACATAACACCAATATAATGACTAATATGCTCTACAACACTTAAATCATGTGAAATAAAAAGATAGGATATTTTATATTCTTGCTGCAATTGCTTTAATAGATTCAAAATTTGTGATTGTATAGAAACATCCAATGCTGACACAGGCTCATCAGCAATAATGATTTTAGGTTTTGTAATTAAAGCACGTGCAATCCCTAAACGCTGTCTTTGTCCACCACTAAACTCATGTGCATAACGATCAGCATGATCAGCATTCAAGCCAACTACTTCAAGCATTTCGAGTACTAGCTTTTCACGCTCGGCTTTTGATAGCTTTGTATGAATTTCTAGTGGTTCACCAACTAATTCTTTTACTTTCATTCTTGGATTTAAGGAGGCATAGGGATCTTGAAAAATCATTTGTACAGTTTGTCTTAGATGCTTTAACTCAGATTGCTTGGCAGTAGCCACTTCTTTTCCATCGACAACGATACTTCCACTTGACGGCTCTATTAGTCTAGTGATTAGCCTGCCAGTTGTTGATTTCCCGCAACCACTCTCTCCAACTAAACTAAATGTTGTTCCTTCTTCTATTTCAAATGAAACATCTATTACAGCATTAACATGTTGTCTTTTTTGAAATAACCCACCCGCAATTTGAAAGCTCTTTTTTAAATTCTCCACTTTTAAAATACTGTTAGGCATTGATTTCCACATCCTTTTTCACATATAGCCAGCAGCTACATTGACGAGTAGCTGAAATTTCCACTGTCGGCGGACATTCCTGATGACATATAGACATCACTTGATGACAGCGCGGAGCAAATTTACAACCTATCGGCATATGTTGCGGAGATGGTACATGACCACTGATAGAATCTAATACTTCCTTTTTCTCACCAATTTTTGGCACAGATGCAATTAAGCCTTTCGTATAAGGATGCTTTGGACTTGCAAATAATTCAAAGACATCTGCTTCCTCTACAACCTGCCCTGCGTACATCACGACCACTTTATCGCACATTTCGGCCACAACGCCTAAATCATGTGTGATTAATAAAATAGCTGTTTCATTTTCTTCCTTTAACTTTTTCATTAACTCTAAAATTTGCGCTTGTATCGTAACATCTAGTGCAGTAGTTGGTTCGTCAGCAATAAGTAGATTGGGGTGGCAGGCCATCGCCATAGCAATCATCACTCTCTGCCGCATTCCCCCTGATAGCTGATGTGGATATTCATGAATGATTTCTTCGGCTCTTCCTATTCCTACACTCTTTAACATTTGAATGGCATGATGTTTACTTTCACCTTTTGGCAGCTTCAAATGCATCTCAATTGCTTCCATTAGCTGCTTACCAATTTTTAAAACGGGATTTAAAGAGGTCATAGGCTCTTGAAAGATCATCGCCATTTGTTTTCCACGAATTTTCCGAATATCGGATTCAGACATGTTGGTCAAATCTTCCCCATTAAAATGAATAGAGCCATTGACAATTTTGCCTGTAGTTCCATGAAATAATTGCATAATAGATAAGGACGTTAAGCTTTTCCCACTGCCTGATTCTCCAACTAAGCCCAATATTTCGCCTTTACGAATCGAGAAATTGACACCTCTTAATATCTTGATCTCTGTTTTATCACGCATAAAGGACGTTTCTAAATCTGTTACTCGTAATACATGTTCTGTCATAGGCATTCTCCTTAATTATTTTTAATTTTCGGATCTAATACATCTCGTAATCCATCGCCTATTAAGTTAAATGCTAGTACGGTTAAAAATATAGCTATACCTGGCATGATGACTACATGAGAAGATGTTCCTAAGTAGTCGCGTCCACTACTTAACATTACTCCCCACTCGGGCATTTCAGGACTCGCTCCTAAGCCTAAAAAACTTAAGCCAGAAGCTGCTAAAATAGCTGTTCCTATACGCATTGTGACAAAAATAATTAGTTCACTAATCGTTTCAGGAAAAATATGCTTCCACAGCACTCTTACATGAGAGGCCCCCATTGATTGTGCGGCTTCTACATATACATTTTCTTTCGCATTCAATGTAGCACCACGTACTAAGCGTGCAAAGGATGGCACACTAAAAATCATGACAGCGATGATCACATTGTTAATCCCAGGACCAAGTAATGCGACAATGGCAATGGCTAGCAATAAATCAGGAAATGAAAACAATACATCACAGCTACGCATAATAACTTTGTCTATCCAACCACCAAAGTAACCACTAATTAAGCCTAAAATAGTCCCTAGGATTAAGCCTAAAAATACCGCGCTAAAGCTTACCATTAAGGAGATTTTTGCCCCTACAATTAAACGACTAAAAATATCCCGACCATATTCGTCTGTTCCCGCTAAATGACTGGCACTCGGTCCTTCTAATAAGGCATCATAGTTTGGTTCAAACGGATCATAGGGTGCAATATAAGGACCAATGATAGCAATTACAATTAGCAACCCTATAAAGATGCTTGCTAACAATGCAGCCTTTTGCTTTTTAAAAGACTTCCAAAATTCCTTAAGAGGAGAGTATTTCCTTTGTGTTTTTTGCACTTGGCTATTTTGCACCGTAGTTGGTGAAGTCATCCTGTTCCCTCCCTTAAGAATCTAATTGAATTTTAGGATTTAACACTGTATAGAGCACATCTACGATTAAATTTACTAAAATAAATTCAAACGCAAATAATAATAGAGCTGACTGAATAACAGGATAGTCTCGGAATGCAATCGAGTCGATTAGAAGACGCCCCATCCCCGGAAAGCTAAAAACGGTCTCGACTACCACTGAACCCCCTAGTAGAAAACCAAATTGTAGGCCGGCGACCGTCACTACAGAAATTAAAGAGTTTCGTAAAGCATGGGTCACTATGACAGAGTGTTCCTTCAGACCTTTTGCTCTCCCAGTTCTTATAAAATCCGCCTGTAACGTTTCGAGCATAGAAGATCGAGTAAATCGTGCAATCATTGACATAATACCTGCCCCTAAAGTTAGGGAAGGTAAAATATAACTAGAGAAACCATCTAACCCTCCTGTTGGGAATAGCCCTAGCTGTACTGAAAATAATTGAATTAATAATAGTCCCAACCAAAATCCAGGAATCGAAATGCCAGAAACTGCTGTTACCATTCCGAAATAATCAGGCCATTTATTTTTATTGATGGCAGAAAAAACGCCAATCATTAAACCTATTAATGTAGCCCAAAACATCGAGAGAAAGGTAAGCTGAAGAGAGGGCATAAACCTTGTTTTAAACATATCAATCACGGGTAGACCTGTTGTTAAGGACGTGCCAAGCTCACCCGTCATTAGATTTTTCATATAGTCTACATACTGTTTTAAAATAGGCTTATCAAGACCCAATTCATGACGTACTTTTTTAACATCCTCGATCGTGGCATCCTTACCCGCTACTAATCGCGCAGGATCTCCTGGTATGAAATGAATAAATAAAAACGTTAATATTGAAATAACAATTAAAATCGGTATCATTTCAACAATTCTTCTTGCTGTATATTTCCACATGACGATCTCCTCCTTTCTATTTTGTAGAAAAGGAATTGACCTACATCAATTCCTTTTATTGCGTAGCATTACTCAACTTTTGCATTCTTCACATCGAGCCCACCTGTTGGATTTACTAATACACCGCTGACATTTGAACGTACACCATATACAACCTCATCTACCCCTAAGAAAATCCAAGGTGTATCTTGGTAAACGATTTCCTGTAATTTTTCATAGAGCTCAGCTTGGCGGTCTACATCTGAAATGGAGTTAGCCTCATCCATTATTTGATCTGCCTCAGTGTTATGATAATAGGCTGTGTTCGCACCATTTGGCGGGAATGATACACTATGGAAAAGTGGTTTTGTCGCATTTGTTATATCAGAAGCATAAGCTGACCAGCTCACATACCACATTTGTAATTTTGCATCATCCGGTGTTTGAGCCCCGTAAATCTCATCTGACAAAGTACCTTCTTCCATAGATTTAATCGCAACTTTGACACCGATTTGTCCTAACTGCTGTTGGATAAACTGCATTCCCTTCATCGTATCCGAGTTCGTATTTCCCCAGATTTCAATATCGAAGCCATCAGGATATCCAGCCTCAGCCAACAAGGTCTTTGCTTTTTCTATATTGTGCTCATACATTTTTTGCTGTTTATAATAAACTGTTTTGGAAGGAATAATGGAGTCTAGCGGTAAGCCTAGACCTGCATTAACAACCTTTAAATATGCTTCTTTGTCCACCGCATAATTAAATGCTTGTCGAACCTTACTATCATTCAACGGTTTTTTATACGTATTTAAGGAAACATAATGAGCGATTGTTGAAGGAACTTTATTAACTTCTACATCTTTATGGTTAGAAAGCTCATCGATATTTTGAGCAGGTACAGGATAGATAACCTGTGCATCCCCAGCTTTTAACATCGCCACCCGAGATCCGTTTTCTGGGACTGGTTTATACGTAATTTTAGATACACGGTCACCGCCACCCCAATAGCCATCAAATTTTTCAATGGTTAAATGATCTCCTTGTACCCATTCAACAAATTGATAAGGACCTGTACCTACAGGCTGATTAGGAATATCTACTACACTTTCTTTAATCATTTTGGGACTTATCATTTTAGCCACTCCGAATCGTGTAATCATCGGTCCATATGGTTCTTTTAAAGTCACTTTAATGTCATAGTCTCCTAATATTTCAACATGACTGATTAAGCTAAAACCACGTGAATAAAGGCGTAAGCTTTCATCATTCATAATTCGTTCAATATTGGCTTTTACAGCTTCTGCATTAAACTGCTCCCCGTCATGGAAAGTGACCCCTTCTTGCAGCTTAAATGTATACTCCAGTGCGTCTTCACTGATTGTATAATCTTCTGCTAGCACCTTAATTATTTGTCCATCCGCATCGAAGCCCAGTAACCCCTCTAACATCGTCTCCTGAACTGACCCCGAATTGGTATCTCCTGTGTTATGTGGATCCATAGAAATAAAGTTTTCATTTACAGCGATGACCAATTCATTTTTTGAACTAGCTTTACCTGAATCTGTAGTAGATTTTTCCCCAGTGTTTGATGCGTTAGAATTGTCTTTCTCTGCGCATGCTGCTAAAAGCAACGTACATAGAATTACAAAAACCAATTTTTTAACATAATTCATCTCATCTACTCCCTTTGTAAAAATATATAATAATACCTCCTAATGGCTTCATTAAGAAATATAATTACTAAAATTATTTATTTTCTCCACTGATGAAAATAAATAGGCAAAAAAATAAACTATACTTCATTACGATAAGACAATTCAATTAGAGGAAGACATTGCTTTCTCAACTTCACAATTGCTTTTCATCAGAAACTATAGTTCAAGCGACAAGATTTATTTATTCCACTGCTGAAAATAAGTAATTAAAAAAATATCCCCTTCCAGGATCAAGGACACTTTCAATGTATAATTATCAGAAAATTTATTATTTTTTAACAACTATAAACTACAGTTCACTTTTTTTCCAGCATTATTTTTATAAATTTAATAATTATTTTTACCGAGCATTCATTTCTAGTTGTTTAAAAAGGTTCTAAAAGCCCTTACTTCTAGGCCTTTAGAACCAACATCATTTATTATAGCTTTCTTATACTCTCAACGACCACATCAAGTATACGCTGAAGATCCTCTTGAATAATATTAAGTGGTGGTGATAGTGTCAGAACATTATTAAAGCCCGCTACTGTTGCCCCATTTTTCCCAATGATCACCCCTTGTTCTTTGCATGCAGCAATAACAGCATTTACCTTCTCCACTGGTAAAGGTTCTTTTGAGACTTTATCTACTACTAACTCAATCCCAATTAATAAACCTCTGCCCCGCACATCTCCTACATTCGGATGATCCTGTAAATTTTCTTGCAATGTTTGTAATGTGGCCTTCCCCATCTCCTTGGAGCGGTCGAACAACGCTTCTTGCTCTAGAATTTCAATATTTTTTAATGCAACTGCACATGCCACTGGAGAGCCCCCAAAAGTATTGACATGGCGGAAATAGCCATAGGCATCTGTGCCAGTGAAAGCCTCATAAATTTCACGTTTTACGGCAGTTGCTGATAATGGTAAGTATGCGCTCGTAATCCCTTTAGCCATTGTAATAATATCTGGTTTCACACCATAATTCATAAATCCAAATGGCTTACCTGTTCGACCAAAGCCACAAATAACTTCATCCACTATCATTAAAGCTCCATGCTTTTTGCACACTTCCTCTATGCCTTTTAAATAGTTTTCGGGAGGCATGATGACACCGCCACCTGTAATAATTGGCTCTAAAATCATAGCTGCAATCGTATCGCTCAATTCCCATGTCATCGTTTTATCGACAGCCCTTACGCTCGCTAACTCTGATGGTGCAACAGTATCATCTTCATGTTCACGGTATTGATCAGGCGGTGCGACATGGATAAAGCCTGGAGACAATGGCTCGTATTTATATTTCCGTTCCGCTTGCCCTGTTGCTGCTAATGCCCCAAAGGAATTTCCATGGTAGGCTCGGTAGCGAGAGACAATCTTATAGCGGGAGCTTTGCCCTTTTTGCTGGTGATATTGTCGCGCTATTTTAAAAGCTGTTTCATTCGCTTCTGATCCGCTATTAGAGAAGAAAATAACGTACTCCCCACCAAGCAAGTCATTTAGCTTTTCAGCTAGCTGTACGGCTGGTAAATGTCCCTGCGATAATGGTGCATAGGCATTTTTCATCATTTGCTCATGTGCGGCATCTGCCAGTTCCTTACGTCCATAACCGACATTTACACACCATAGCCCTGCCATGGCATCAATATATTCGATGCCATCCGTATCTATTATTCTTGCACCATCTGATTTTTCCACTACATATGTTGCTTGTGGATTGTAGGGTTTCATTGAATGCCATACATATTGCTCATCCTTTGCTAAAACATCACTTTTAAGATTGGTCTGTGTCATTGCCGAACACCCTCTCACTTATTTTTTAGTCGATTAGCTTTTTGCATCGTTATTACTTGGGAAGGCAAAGGAGCTTGTTGCATCTTCCGTTTCATCCGGCCAACGCTCTGAGATTGTTTTCGCCTTTGTAAAGAATCTCGCTTGATCTGGACCGAACATATGCCCTTCACCAAACTTAGAACGCTTCCACCCGCCGAAATTATGGTAGCCGACAGGAATTGGAATTGGTACGTTAACCCCTACCATGCCCACTTCAATTTCTTCTTGGAATTTACGAGCAGCTGCACCACTGCTTGTAAACATCGTTACTCCATTACCAAGTTCATGGTCATTAATTAAATCAATGGCCTCTTGTAATGTCTCCACGTGCACTACTATACGTGCTGGACCAAAGACCTCCTCTTTAAAGATGGTCATATCAGGCGTAATATTATTGAGAAGTGTTGGCCCAACATAAAAACCATTAGATGTTTCACATACTTTAGGATTTCGTCCGTCAATAACAAGATTTGCCCCTTCAGTAACAGCCCCATCAATATAGCTGATAATCGTTTCTTTCGATTGTTGGGTAATAACTGGGCCGAAATCGACATCTTCTTCTGTATAAGGACCTACCTTTAGCTGTGAAATCTTCTGCTTCAATATGTCTGTAAAACGTTGCTCTGTATCTTGACCAACAACAAGCGCTCCAGAAATCGCCATACAGCGCTGTGATGCTGCCCCGTACGCCGCACCTAAAAAGGCGTTCGCAGTTTGCTCCAAGTTGGCATCTGGCATAACAATCATAAAGTTCTTACCTCCACCAAAAGCAGCCACACGTTTATTATGCTTGGTTCCCGTTTGATAAATATATTCGGCTACTGGCGTAGAGCCTACAAAGGAAATGGCTTGAATCTCTTTGTTTTCTAAAAGCTCATTGACCGCTTCTTTATCGCCATTCACTACTGTCCAAATACCATCCGGAAGTCCCGCCTCTTTCCATAGTTGACTTAAAAATAATGCAGAATGAGGAACGCGTTCAGATGGCTTTAAAATAACAGCATTCCCTACTGCCACAGCCATACTTGTAATAGCTAAAGGGACCATAACAGGGAAATTAAAAGGCGCAATCGTTGCCACTACACCGAGTGGTGATTTAGCAGAAAAAGCATTAATATTGCCACCTACATTGACGGAATACTCCCCTTTTAGCAATTGTGGGGCACTAATCGCCATATCTACCGATTCAATCCCTCGAATAATTTCGCCCTTCGCATCCTCTTTAGTTTTCCCGCTTTCCTGACAAATCACTTCAATAAGTTCTTCCTGTTTTGTTACTAACAATTGACGGAATCGATGTAAAACCTCAACCCTCTTCCCAATGGACACCTTTTTCCATGCAGGAAAGGCTTCCTTAGCATGTTGAATGGCCTGCTGTACTTCGTCTTTTGAAGCAAGTGGGACTCTCGCTATCGTTTCACCTGTTGTTGGATTATACACATCTGAAAACCTTCCACTAGTACCAGCTACCTCTTCCCCTTTGATAAAATGTGTTAGCGTTTTCATTTTTTGTTGTACTGTCATCATTTAACCTCTCCTTACATGGGATTATTGTTCAAAATCAAATTCTTCTTTGTTAAAAATAGAGCTTGATTCATCGACCTGTTTTATCACCTTATTCCTTTGCGTAAGTAAATAAAAAATCATGACCACGGCAACGACAACACATGTAAATAGAATTTGTGACCGCATAGACTCAATAAAGAACATGGCTATTAATAAAGCAGTTGTAGCTACTATTGTGAAATACGTTAGATACGGGAATAGCCACATCTTCACCTTTAATAGCTCAGGATTTTCGCGTTCAATCTTTCTACGCATTCTCAATTGTGAAAAGGCGATAATTAAATAAAGAATTAACGTAATAGCACTACAAGAGCTTAGTAAAAACATAAATACTTTATCTGGTGAAACATAATTCATAATAACGGCAATATAAGAGAAAAATGTTGCGGCTAAAATAGCATTCACAGGTGCACCATTTTTATTTAATTTCAAAAAGGCTTTTGGTGCCTCCCCCTTCTCTGCTAAAGAAAATACCATTCGTGATGTTGCATAAAGTGCAGAATTTAGACACGATAACACAGCTGTTAAAACAACAAAATTCATGATTTGTGCGGCGGCAGGAATACCAATATAATCTAACACTGCTACATAAGGACTTGTTAAAATATCAGAGGAGTGCCAGGGCAATAGCGTCACAACAACAGTTATTGAGCCCACATAGAAAATTAAAATGCGCCAAGTAATCGAATTGGTAGCTTTTGTTACAGCTGCTAACGGTTCGTCTGACTCACCAGCAGCGATAGCGACAATCTCTGTCCCCATAAAGGAAAAAATAACAATGACAACACCCATTAGTACAGCGCCAAAGCCGTTTGGTAAAAATCCACCCTGCTCAACTAGATTTGTCAAACCGACAGCGTTAAAGTTTGGGGCTATACCAAAAATAATGAATGCGCCTAAACCTAAAAAAACTACTATACTTGCAACCTTAATAAGAGAGAACCAATATTCAAATTCGCCAAAGGCTTTTACAGAAAGAACATTTGTTAAAGTAAGTGCTACGGTTAAAAGTAAACTTAAGAGCCATAAAGGAATTCCGTCATACCAATATTGAATAATGGCCGCTGCTGCCGTCGCCTCTAATGCAATAGCTATGACCCAGAAAAACCAATACAGCCAGCCAATCATAAAGCCTGCCCATGGACCAATTGCTTCATGGGCATAATGTGCAAACGACCCACTCGTTGGATTGACAGCCGCCATCTCACCTAACATACGCATCACTAAAATGACAATAATTCCTGCAAATATATACGATAATATTGCTCCTGGACCCGCCAGGTTAATGACTGAGCCACTGCCCATAAATAAGCCAGCCCCAATTACACCCGCTATCGCGATCATCGTCATATGCCGTTTCTTTAATCCTCGTTGTAAATGCGTTTGTTGCTCCATATCTGTCACCTCTTTTATTAGATTGGATTATCGCTTACAAAAATCTTACATGTTTCATATCATTGAAGTAATAGACAAACTGTAAATTTCTATACAATTGTTTTAAACATAATGTAAAATAGACTAAATATTCTTAAAATATTAATTTATCTGAATTTACAGCTGTTTAATAACACGAAAGAGAAATAATAGATATACAAAACGGAGAAGATGTTTCAAAAGGAGGAGCTATATTGAGCCAATTCCAACTTAAAGTACTTCATGTGTTAGAAAATAAATACTTTCAGAATGCAGAGGTAGTTGCAGGTCATGACGGGCTATTAAGAATCGTTAAGTGGGCACATGTTCTTGAAATAGTCCATGTAGATAATTTTTTAGTTGGAGAAGAGTTGGTGTTAACAACGGGGATCAGTCTTCAACATGGCATCGAAGATTTTATGACGTTTATTGAATCTTTAATCGATAAAAATTGTGCTGCTCTTTGTATTGAGTATGGCTCTTCTATTCAAGTCGTTCCAGAAGCAATACTTGCCATTGCAAATCGTCATCAGTTCCCGATTATTGTTTTTCATGAAGCCGTACCTTTTGTTCGCATTACACAGGATTTACATAGTCAAATTATTAATCAGCAATATTTAATGATTTCGACACTAGAATCCTACTCACAAACTTTAAATAAAAATACGGTCTTAGGCCAAAACACGGATGATATTTTACAAAATATGTATAACGAATTGAAAACACAAATTATGTTTTCCATTAAGGGACGGGAACCTATCTTTTTTCCCAACATGACAAAAAGTAACCGTCAGCAATTATTAGCTTTGAATAAATATGCTCAGCAATTTAAACATGAGCCCATCTTTATTTTTGATCAACATTATGCAGATTTAACGATTTTTCGTGAAGATGGACTATTCTCAGAGTTTGAATTATTAATTTTAGACCGTACAGCAACAGCATTAGCGCAATTATTAATGCGAGAGTTCTATATTGAGGAGAAAAAGAATATTGAGGACGCTTCGATTTTAGCTGATTGGATCGACCAAAAGCTGAACAGGGAGGAAATCTATAAATTTATCGTTTCTCACTATACCAACTATTCACAATCTAGTGGGGCTGTCTTTGTTTTGGCCACCCCCAATACAGTAATGAAAGCGCAGGAGGATATTGTCTATAGTAAACTTTATTATCGTAATCTCTTTGAACAGCATGGCTTTATCCCATTTTTATTCGAAAGAAAAAGCTATGTCATTTTTATTTTACTTCATACAAAAGATGGTCGAGCGATTCGTGAAATACTAAATAGCATCTTTACCTCACTGCCCAAAACTGAATTTTATAAAAAACAGCAAACTCAAGGGTTTCAAATAGCGGTTGGTAAAGTTGTAGCTGATGTACAAGAAATCTCCAAAAGCTATCAAACTGCATTAGAAACATTATATATTTGCCGCAAAGTGCAAACTTCCTCGTTCTTTTATGATGATTTGCATTTGTATCATTTAATCTATAAATTACAAATGCAGGTGAATTTAAAGGAAGTTATAAACGACTATTTACAGCCAGTTATTGAGTATGATGAAAAATATAACAGCAAGCTTCTTGAAACATTACAAGTCTATTTACAATCAAATGGCTCCAAGCAGCAAACGGCTAACCAATTGTTTATCGTTCGTCAAACACTGTATCACCGCTTAAAAAAGCTTGAAAGTTTACTCGGGGAAAATTTCATGAAGGGTCATAATCGCATTACACTGGAATTTATGCTCCTTGCAAACTCCTTAATTGATGACAAGAGTTAAAAAATAGGCACGTTCAAGAGCTCTCCCCCTTCAACGTGCCATCTCATTATCCTTTCACCACAACATCTTGATAAAGTCCTGGTCGACGATCATCGTATACAGGAATTCTTCCACGTACTTCATCAACTATGGAGAAATCCACATCAATTACTGCTACTTCCTCGTCTTCAGCACCAACCCAAAGCACCTCACCCCATGGCTGAATAATCATCGATTGCCCATTAAAGTTTTCTACTTTTCTCGAAATACGGTTAACTGCTATAACAAAGCATTGGTTTTCAATCGCTCGCGCTTGCAGCAATGTTTTCCAATGATCAATTCTAGGTGTCGGCCATTGAGCTGGTACAAACAGCACCTTTGCTCCTTGGAGGGCATGTGCACGTAACCACTCAGGGAAACGAATATCATAGCAAATGACACCAGCTGCCTCAATAGGTCCTAGCGCGAATCGATTCATATCATCTCCCGCTTCTAAGTAAAGATGCTCGTCCATTAAACGGAAAAGATGGGCTTTGCTATATTCCCCAACAAGTAATCCATTGTTATCAAATGTATACATCGTATTGTAAAACTTGTCGTCCTTTTTTATTGAAACGGAGCCACCGACAATATGTACACTAAGTTCCTTCGCTAAGTTAGCTAAAAATGCCTTTGTACGCTCACCGTTAACATCTGCCAATTCTGGTAGCTTCTCTAGTGCGTAGCCCGTATTCCACATTTCCGGAAGCACAATAATTTCTGCCCCCAGTTTTGCGGCTTCACGAATCTTGTCCTCTGCCCGTGTAAAATTTTCTTCTACTTTGCCGAAGCCAACGTTTAACTGAATACAACCGATTTTCATATTCATTCCTCCTCTAGACAATTAACAAAAAAAGTACTACTATTTGCTTCATATTCTTCAATAATAATTATTATATTCTGAAAAAGGTGATCATGCATGGAATTCTCTAAAAAACTACAGCAATTACCCACTCAATTTTTTGCGGCGCTTGTCCAAAAAGTAAACAATGCCTTGGAAGAAGGTCGTGATGTGATTAATCTCGGGCAAGGAAATCCCGACCAACCTACGCCCACTCATATCATTCAAGCATTGCAGGAAGCAGCTGAAAATCCTCAAAACCACAAATATTCGCCTTTTCGTGGTATCACCGAATTACGTCAAGCGGCTGCCGACTTTTATAAACGAGAATATGATGTGGAGATTGATCCTGATACTGAAGTAGCGATTCTTGGTGGCACAAAAATTGGTCTTGTTGAGCTACCTTTGGCTGTGTTAAATCCAGGCGATACGATGCTATTACCCGACCCGGGCTATCCAGACTACTTATCTGGTGTTGTATTAGGTGATGTTAATTTTGAAGTGATGCCACTATTTGCTGAGAATAATTTCTTACCTGATTATGAGGCCCTACCTAAAGAAGTTAAAGAAAAAGCCAAGTTACTTTACTTAAATTACCCAAATAATCCTACGGGTGGTACCGCTACACTTGAATTTTTTGAAGAAACCATTCGTTTTGCTAAGGAGCATAATATTATCGTATCACATGATTTTGCTTATGGTGCAATTGGATTTGATGGCAATAAACCTATTAGTTTCTTACAGGCAAATGGTGCAAAAGAAGTTGGAATCGAAATGTACACATTATCAAAGACTTATAATATGGCAGGTTGGCGCATAGGCTTTGCTGTAGGTAATGCTGATTTGATTGCCGCGATTAATCTTATTCAAGATCATTTATTTTGTAGTCAATTCCCTGCTATTCAACACGCAGCAGCTATTGCACTGACCTCTTCGCAGGAATGTGCAGATGAGCTAAGAGCTACCTATGAGCGTCGTCGAAATGTTCTAATCGAAGAAGCTCATAGAATTGGCTGGCAAGTAACGGCACCAAGGGGCTCCTTCTTTGCCTGGCTCCCTGTCCCATTAGGTTTCACTAGCGAACAATTTGCCAATATTTTGCTCGACAAAGCTGATATTGCGGTAGCCGCAGGAAATGGCTTTGGTCAATATGGAGAAGGCTATGTGCGTATTGGCTTACTTGTAAGCGAGGAACGTTTACGAGAAGCCATGCATAGAATTGAGCAATTAAAATTATTTTAACATGGAACAAAATGGAGTCCTGTAGCTTTCACTAGCTACAGGACTTACTATTTTTCAATTTTCCTTGGAAGATCTAACTCCTGTTCTAATGGATAAAATTGTACGTGACCTGTTTCATCATCCAACTGACGGATATGCTGAATGCCTTGAACTTCTGCCAGCACTATATCTGCTGTTATGACGATATTTCCACCCTTTATAAAATGACCGCCTGAAACCACTCCCCATTGATCACTCATGGAACCATGGAAATGCGTTTCATATTGTGCATCACGCTTACAAACAACTCCTGAACCTTGGATAAACTCGAGTGGCCCCTCCTTCTCGACCACATCACTAAATTGAACTTTAATGTGAGAAGTTTCATCAGGTACTAAATAAACAAAGCTACTTTTTTGAAAACTACCAATACAACTAATAATGGTTGCTGAATCAATTTTATTCTCTTCACAAAGTGCCTCAATTCCTTCAATGATGTCTGTCCCCATGAGAAGACGAGCACTAATCACCTTACCAAATGAACCTATGCCATAATTAACTCTTACGGACAATCTTCTCCCTCCTTCGCGACAAAATATTATAACAATATAAAAAATTTTAAAAATATTTATTGACTTACTATACCCTATAAATTATATTAGTTCTATCGGAAATACAAAAATATAATATGAATCTCTTATCAAGAGTAGCTGAGGGACTGGCCCTATGAAGCTCGGCAACCTCCTTTTACGAAGGAAGGTGCTAAATCCTGCAAACGAAATTCGTTTGATAGATAAGAGAGGACTTTTTTTCATGAGCCTCTCTTAATTTGTAAGAGAGTTTTTTTTATTTTCAAAAACCGATAAAACAATTTTTGGAGGTAGTTTTCATGAAGAAGAAAAATAAATTTTTAGTAGGTTTAGCAAGTCTTACATTAGTAGCAGCACTAGCGGGCTGTGGCTCTAAAGAAGATAGCAAAGGAAAAGGCGAAGCTATCGATGAAAATAAAATTGTTGTGGGTGTCACTTCAGGACCTCATGAGCAAATTGCAGAGGTAGCTGCTAAAGTTGCAAAGGAAAAAGGTCTAGAAGTAGAACTAAAATCATTTTCTGATTATGTTTTACCAAACACATCCTTAGCAGAAGGAGATCTTGACGCAAACAGCTATCAGCATAAACCTTTCCTCGATACATTTAATAAAGATCACGATACAGATTTAGTACCGGTTGGCAAAACAATTTTAAATCCAATGGGTATTTACTCTGAAAAATATAAATCATTGGATGACGTTCCTGAAGGCGCAACATTTGGCTTACCGAATGACCCAACAAATGGAGCCCGTGCTCTCTTTGTTTTACAAGAGGCAGGCTATATTAAATTAAAAGATGGAGCGGACTTAACAGCATCTGTTCGTGACGTGGAAGAAAACAAAAAGAATTTAAAATTCATAGAATTAGAAGCTGCACAAATTCCTAAGCAGCTTAGTGAAGTAGATGTAGCTGCTATTAATACTAACTTTGCGCTGGAAGCTGGCATTAATCCGCAAGAGGACTCTATTCTTTTAGAATCTACTGACTCTCCATATGTGAACTACATTGTCGTTCGTGCAGAAAATGAAAACGACCCAACGATTAAAAAGTTCATTGAGGCTTATCAATCTGATGAAGTGCGCCAATTCATTGAAGAGGAATTCAAAGGTTCTGTAATCCCTAGCTGGTAATACGTGTGATAAGCTAAAGAATCTGCCATATTTCCACTATGGAAACCGTGCAGATTCTTGCTTTTTAGAAGTTAAGAAAGGAGCAATCAATCTGATGATTCAATTACAAAATATTTCAAAAGAATATAAGACAAAAAAAGGCAGTATTAAAGCTGTGGATGGAATCAATCTTCATGTAAAAAAAGGGCAAATTCATGGTGTAATTGGGTATAGTGGTGCCGGTAAAAGTACGCTGATTCGTTGTGTTAATTTACTAGAGCGTCCTTCAGCAGGCAAAGTCTTGATAGACAATGTGGATATTACTACCCTTTCACTTCATGACTTACGTCAAACACGACAAAAGATTGGTATGATTTTTCAACATTTTAATCTCTTAAAGACAGCGACAGTTTATAACAATATTGCAGTTCCTTTAAAGCTACTTGGTTATAACGAAACAGAAGTCAAAAATCGTGTGGCTAAATATGCGGAAATTGTAGGTTTAACAGAAAAGCTAGATAGCTACCCTAATCAGCTTTCAGGTGGACAAAAGCAACGTGTCGCTATTGCACGCGCTCTAGCGCAAGAGCCAGAAATTTTACTTAGTGATGAAGCAACAAGTGCGCTTGATCCTGAGACTACAGAGGCTATTCTTGAACTATTGTTAAAAATTAATCGTGAATTAGGAATTACAATCCTACTGATTACACATGAAATGAATGTCATTCAGAAAATTTGTGATGAGGTATCTGTTCTAGAAGCAGGGAAAGTAGTTGAATTTGGTACGGCTATCGAGCTCTTTGCAAAACCACAACACCCTACTACAAGAAAGTTCTTAAGTACCATTTCACAACGTAACTTAACTCCTTCTCTTATTGAGCAGTTAAATGTTTCTGGTAGCGTCATTCGTTTAACATTTCTTGGAGAAAGTACTGGTAAGCCATTATTGGCTGAAGTCACCAAAGTATATGATGTACAACCAAACATTTTAACAGCCAATATTATTGAATTAAAAAACGGCATTGTTGGTAATATTGTGGTGCATTTAAACGGAGAGCCCAACATTGTTCAAAAGGCGCTAACCTATTTTGCAGAGAATGGCGTTACTGTGGAAGAGTTAGGAGGAGAGATCCATGAGTAATTTCTTTAATGATTGGTCAGAGGTTATTGGCAAAGCAATTATCGAAACATTTCAAATGGTCGGAATTTCATTATTCTTTTCCATTCTAATTGGTATACCTTTAGGGCTTTTAATAGTTTTAACACGACCTGGTCAATCCTTCGAAAATAAATTTTTCTATCAATTTTTTAATCTAGTCATTAATATAATCCGCTCAGTGCCATTCATCATCTTACTATTCTTCATTTTACCTTTTACAAAGGTTATCGTCGGTACAACGATTGGCGTTAAAGGCGTTATTGTTCCGCTTGTAGTTTATACGGCTCCTTATATTGCACGACTGATGGAGTCAGCGCTTTTAGAAGTTGATTCGGGCGTTGTCGAAGCCTACACAGCTATGGGTATTAAACGTCGGCATATCATTTGGCATGTATTATTACGCGAAGCACGCCCATCCATTATTTTAGGCTTAACAATCGCTACAATTGGATTGATTGGTGCAACTGCAATGGCGGGAATGGTTGGTGCTGGCGGTTTAGGAGACCTAGCTTACCGTTATGGTCATTTACGCTATGAGGTAGATGTCATGTATGCAACTGTGTTTATTTTAATCATCCTTGTACAAAGCATACAATCCATAGGTAACCGCATTTCAGCCAAATTGAAGAAAGACTAGGAGGAGGATATCCATGTCAACTGAGATTTATGTAGAGAAAAACGGCTATATCGCAACGCTAGTGTTAAACCGTCCTGACAAACGAAATTCTTTATCGAGAGCAATGTTCCAAGCCATCATAGACGAGCTAGAACAGTTACGTACAGAGACGTCTATCAAGCTATTAATTGTGCGTGGTGTCAATGAAGTCGCCTTTTCCTCGGGTGCTGATATTAGTGAGTTTTTAGATATTCGTTATGCTGCGGATAATGCTAAAGCCTATAATGATCTAGCTTTAAAGGCCATTGATGCCCTCTATAAATTCCCGCATCCTACGATTGCCATGATTCAGGGTTTAGCGATTGGGGGCGGCTTAGAGTTAGCCAATGCTTGTGACTTTAGATTGGCGACACCAAAGAGTAAGCTTGGCATTACCGCTGCGAACATTGGGATTGTCTATAATCTTGAAAGCACTAAACGTCTTATTAATATTGTTGGTGTCGCGAAGGCTAAAGAGATTTTATACACAGCAAACATTTTTACAGCAGAGGAAGGCAAAAGCATTGGTTTGATTACTGCCCTTCATGAGCCGCAGGAAATTGAAAATGGTACTATGCAATTTGCTGAGCATCTTTTAAATAAATCATCTATTGCCAATGCAGGTAGTAAAAAAATAATTCAGGCTATTGTGGATGGAGAAAATGAAGAGAGTGATGAACTGGCTCAATTAATTCTCGATTCATTTAGTTCTGATGATTATAACGAAGGTATTCAAGCTTTTTTAAATAAAAGAAAGCCTATTTTCAATAAATAAGTGAGGTAGTAACGATGACTAATACAACTGATGGTGACCTACTCTTAAAAAATATCACTGCCCAAGCCCCCTTCCCCATTTGCTTTGCAGATTTAGAAAAAGCAGTAGCGGAAAAAATTCCAGCTGGGCCATTCGGCTACATTCGCTCAGGTGCTGGCGGTGAACAAACATTACGTAATAATCGTTCAGCTTTTGAAAAATACTCCATAGTTCCCCGCTTCTTAAATGATGTTTCAAACGTTCATACATCCATTAATTTGTTCGGGAAAACATATCCAACGCCATTGCTCTTTTCCCCTGTCGGCATGAACGGAATGGTTCACGAGGAAGGTGAACTTGCCGCTGTACGCGCTGCCCAGCAATTAAATATGCCATATATTCAAAGCACAGTCTCCACCTATGCACTCGAAGATGTTGCCGAAGCTGCCCCTTCAGCAACAAAATGGTTCCAATTGTATTGGTCTACAAATGAGGAAATTGCATTTAGTATGGCCGCACGAGCAGAGTCAGCAGGCTTTGAAGCAATTGTTTTAACAGTCGATACAGTAATGCTTGGATGGCGAGAAGAAGATGTACGCAATCAATTTTCACCATTAAAGCTAGGCTACGCAAAAGGAAATTACATAAATGATCCTGTCTTTATGGCTTCTTTGCCTAATGATTCATTTGAATCGTATGTACAAGGCGTCTTGCAAAATGTCTTCCACCCTACACTCAATTGGGAGCATGTTCGTGAATTAAAACGACGTACAAATCTTCCTATATTATTAAAGGGAATTTTACATCCTGAAGATGCAAAGCTAGCCCTTGAAAATGGGATTGACGGGATTATCGTATCGAACCATGGCGGCCGACAATTAGATGGTGTTATTGGTTCACTTGATGCCCTCCCCGCCATCGTGAGTGCTGTCAATGGACAAATCCCTATAATTTTAGATAGTGGTGTATATCGCGGGATGGATGCCTTAAAAGCACTTGCTTTAGGAGCTGATGCCGTAGCAATTGGGCGTCCCTTCGTCTATGGCTTAGCCCTTGAAGGACAACAAGGTGCCGAAAAAGTGATGACAAATATCTATGATGAATTAAAGGTTTCTATTGCATTAGCAGGCACAACCTCCATCGAAGGGTTACGTACGATTACATTAGTCAAAAATGATGGGACTGAGGTTAAATGAAACAGGCATTAGAGGGATTAAAAGTTGTTGATTTATCACAAGTATTAGCGGGACCTTATTGCACAATGGTCTTAGCTGATATGGGCGCAGAAGTTATTAAAATTGAGAAATATCCAAATGGAGACGACACCCGAGCAATGGGCCCGTTCGTTCATGAAGAAAGTCATATGTATATGATGGTTAATCGCAATAAAAAAGGTGTATGTCTAAATTTAAAAACGCCAGAGGGCTTGGCTTTATTCAAAGAGCTTATCCAATCTGTTGATGTACTTGTGGAAAACTATCGACCAGGTATTACGAAAAAGCTAGGGATTGATTATGATACTTTAAAAGCCCTTAATCCAGGACTCATTTACTGCTCTATTTCTGGCTATGGACAAACGGGTCCTTATAGCCAAAAAGGTGGCTATGATATTATGGCACAAGGTCTAAGTGGCTTAATGCATATGACTGGAGAACCTCAGGGTCGACCTGTAAAAGTTGGCTTTGCTGTCAATGATATTGCCGCTGCCCAAACGGCCTTACAATCTATTTTAATGGCCTATATTTATAAGCTGCGAAGTGGTGAGGGGCAATATATCGATGTTTCTTTAGTAGAGTCTGGGCTTGCTTGGACTGTTTGGGAGGCCGCTGCCTACTTTGGTCAAGGCGAATTACCCGAGCGAACAGGAACTGCCCATCGAGTTTCCGCACCCTATCAAGGCTTTAAAACACAGGATGACTATATTTTAATAGGTGCTGGCAATCAAAAGTTATGGGAAATTTTTGCGACAAAGGTTGTCGAACGACCTGATTGGTTAGACAATCCCCTCTTTATTACTAACTATTCACGTGCTCAGCATGTAAAGGCGTTAGAGGCAGAAATTGAAAGTGAATTAGAGAAACATCCAGCAACCTACTGGCTGGAGCTTTTAGATGAACACGGCGTACCATCCAGCCCTATCTATTCCTATGACCAAACCTTAAATGATCCCCATATTTTAGAGCGTGGTATGGTCTTGTCCTATGACCATCCAACTGCTGGTCCCATGAGAACACTAGGTTTCCCAGCAAAATTCTCAGGAACGCCGGGTCAATTAACAAGTGCAGCGCCAACTTTAGGACAGCATAATGAAGAAATTTTGCAGGCCTTAAACATCACTGATCATGAAGTTCAGCAGCTAAAAAAAGCAAATGTAATACGCTCAAAATAAGAAGCCCTTTATTTTGACAAGCTATCGATTACTTTTTGGCGGGCTGTCCGTCACTTTCCTCAGGCTATCAGTCACTTCATAGAATTTGATTGGAATGAAGCGCCCGTTTTCATTGTAATCGAAAAGGCTACCTCCACAACGAAGGTAGCCTTTTCGTATTATTGAATTACACCTAATTCACGACCAACTTTCTCGTAAATACCTAACGCATCATCAAGCATTTCTTTTGTATGAGCTGCTGTTGGCATATTACGCACGCGACCTGTACCTTTAGGAACGGTTGGGAATACGATTGATTTTGCATAAACGCCTTCTTCAAATAAGCGTTTTGAAAATTCTTGTGTCAGCTTTTCATCTCCAATAATACATGGAGTAATTGGTGTTTCTGATTCACCAATATTAAAGCCAAGCTTCTCTAGTCCCGCTTTTAAATAGTTACCATTATCCCACAGCTTATCGTGAAGCTCTGTAGAATCAATTAGCATTTGTACAGCAGCTGTAATGGCGGCCACATCACCTGGTGGTAGAGCTGTTGAGAACAAGAATGGACGTGAGCGAACTTTTAACCAATCAATTAAGTTCTTCTTCCCAGCTACATAGCCACCCACGACACCAATTGCTTTGGATAGTGTACCAATTTGGAAGTCAATCTCTTTTTCTAGTCCGAAGTGCTTCACAGTTCCTTTACCTTTACCTGTTACACCCGAACCATGTGCATCATCAACATAAGTAATTAAATCAAACTCTTTGGCAATTTCTACAATTTCTGGCAATTTGGCGATATCGCCATCCATTGAGAATACACCATCCGTAATAACCATCACTTTATTGTATAATCCAGATTCTTTTGCCGCTTTTGCCTTAGCACGTAAATCATCCATATCTGAGTGATTAAACGGAATGATTTTCGCCTTTGATAAACGACAACCGTCAATAATAGAGGCATGGTTTAATTGATCCGAAAGAATTGCATCGTTTTTATCCATAACAGCAGAAATAGCTGCCATATTACAATTAAAGCCAGATTGATAAGAAATAGCTGCTTCTGTTCCTTTAAATTCAGCAAGCTTTTCCTCTAATTTAACGTGTAAGTCAAGCGTCCCGTTAATAGTACGAACAGCACCTGCTCCAACACCGTATTTTTCAATCGTTTCTTTGGCAATACGCTTTAATTCTTCATTAGTTGCTAGGCCTAGATAATTGTTAGAAGATAAGTTAACAAGATTTTTGCCACGTACCTGAATAATCGGGCCATTTGCACCCTCTACTGGATCAATTTCATTGTATAAGCCTTGTTCATGTAAGGCTTGTAGGTTTTCGTCTAAAAATGCATTCAATACTTTTGACAAGCGTATCATCCTTTCCTAGGAAAACAGTTCTAGCTCCTAGTTTAGCACAAGCAAGCCTTTAGCTAAATTATTTTGTTAATCTTTCGAATAATGACGCTGTTTTTTCTCGCCATAAAGAGGCGGATAGGCAATGATCCAATAAACGTCGCACTGTATATTCTGCTTCTGCATAACGCTTTGAATAGCCCATCGCATCTTGCATGGCTTCTTTATAGCGCGCTCGTACTTCCGCTATTGCTAATTCCGCCTCTTCCGTAAGCGCACAATGTTGCCCAATATCAAATATCTTATCGCCTAATCGACCATCCTGTGGATCAAAAATATGAGGTTCCGTACTATCAAAAATACAGAAATTTAGTTCTGGGATAATGACCATATCGACAGATCCTGCATCTAAGCCACACCATACAATTTGGGCATCCAATCCTCTTGCATTCGCCTCATCTGCTAAGCCTTTCATCAAGGAGGATTTGCCCGTACCCGGTTTGCCTTTAATCATTAATCTTGTCGATATATTTTTTGTGATGCTTTCAACTGTATTTTCTGCCCCTCTAGGCGTTAACGTTCCAAGTAAACGATGTGTTCGTTCACCTGTTTTATTTAAAACTATAGATTGGAAGACTTCCAATTTTAAATTTTCCACCTGTTCATTTAATGCCTGCCAATTCATGCAGCTTTGCGTCACAACCTCCCAATCATCGTGGAGTTTGATAGCATGATTTAGCTTGGCAATACATTTATCACGCCAAGCTGTACGTTCCTGTACTGCATTTGCCAGTTGCTCTCCAATTTTCTCAAGCTGGGCATCCTCCAAGCAATCATAAAAAGACATAACACGATGTTTCGTCCCAAGCAATGTTGGCTCAATATCCCATTCTGATGCCCAGACATACAGTCTATTACAACCCTTTACATAAACAGCCTCGACTACTTCCTCTAATAATGCGTGCTTAAACCATTCGACAGCAAAGCCTTGTTTAACATAAAAATAACCCAGCTCCTTCAACAGCTCTGATCCTTTAGATGTAGAGGCACCTTGTAAAAAATAAACTAACTCCGCTTCCTCCATCATTTCTTTATATAAATGTTTCACACCTTGCCCAGTCAATGCGTGTCCAAAATAATACGTCACATTTCCGTTCAAATGTCGTTCCTCCTTTTGTTTCTGCCTTGCATTATATGAAGGAACACTAAAAAAGATGAAAAGCTACCCCTATCCTTAACAGATAAAAGTAGCTTTATAGTTTAATAAAAAGGCTTCATGTCTTCTATATGGCCAATACATTTCATTAATACTTTGCGGCAATAAGGTAATGAATATTGCACAATATATCCTGAAGTTAATGCAATTAATACTGTTCCCACTCCAACTGGCCCACCTAGTAGCCACCCTACAATGGTCACTAGAACTTCAATACCCATTCTGGCAGTTTTAATAGATCCGCCAAATTTTTCGACGAGTATCATCATTAATGTATCACGAGGGCCTGCTCCCATATTTGGAGCAATATACATACCACAGCCAAAGCTTAAAACAAATAAACCAATAATAAAATATGTAATTTGTAGACCATATACATCTGTTGAAGGCAATAACCAGTTAAATACATCGATGAATGAACCGATTAGTAGCATGTTCAGCCATGTACCAATTTTGGGCCATGTTTGTAAAACAATCGATGTTGATGCGACAATAAAAAGACCTGTTAATATAGACCATGTACCAATCGTTAATCCGAAGTTTTGAAATAATCCTACATGCAAGACATCCCAAGGACTTGTTCCAACTATTTTCCCTTTAATGGACATCGTAATACCCAGTGACATCACAATCAAGCCACCAATAAAAAATGTCCAGCGCCACCCCATTATTTTGCGCATTCCCTATCCCTCTCTTTATGTTTGATAATGCTCTTACTGTATCATATTTTCTGCAAATAACGTGAAAACGTGCTTATGAATGGAGGGATAAATGACCGTATTCTGTGAAAATAAAAAACTACCCGATTTTACTAATGGGTAGTTGTAATTGGCGCAAGCTGGGCCTTTGTAATATTCTTCAAATCATTAAGTTGAACATGAATTTGCATGCCTATTTTCCCTGCACTTACAATAATACAGCCTTGTTCTTGAGCAGTTTCATCGATGACCGTAGGATATAATTTTTTCATGCCTACCGGCGAGCATCCACCACGGACATATCCTGTATAACTAAGTAAATCTTTTACAGGTAGCATATCAATCTTCTTTTCTCCAACTACCTTTGCGGCAGCCTTTAAATCCAGCTCCCCAGCCACTGGAATAACAAATACAAAGAGCTTTTGGGCACTTGCCTTTGCTACTAATGTTTTAAAAACACGAGCAACCGGCTGACCAATTTTTTCGGCAACAGACACACCATCCACTTGACCGTCGCCAATTTCATACTCAATCACATCGAATTGGATTTTTTGCTGCTCTAATAATCTTATCGCATTTGTTTTGGCATGCTTTGCCTTCGCCATAACCGTAATCTCCTATCTACAACATTAGGCTATCAAAGAGAACATAGAATCATTACCTGGATGATAGCCATTTTTCGTCATTTGAACATGTGCTGCATACTTTTCAGTTGCCTGTTTGAAGGCTCTCAATTTGAAAGCAGCATCATGGCTCTTACCGAAAATTGTATCTGCAAATGGGTCCAATTTCAATTCCTTCGAGAAACGTTCAGGAACCTTTACTGTAGTCACCTCATTGTCAAAAGGTTGGTTCTGCTCATCTATTGCCTCAACGGTAGAGTTGGCTTCATGTAAAATATGCTGAATTTGAGCATCCACGTTTTCTGCTAAACGTATATCTTGAGCAGAAGGCTTTGACGGTGATAATGCTGCATTTCGCACCTGCTCTAAAACCTGTAATGTGTCATTCATATCTGGATTATTTACAACAGGTGATCCGTCATGATGACCACTTGCCCATTTATAAGCTTGCTCATGTGCATGAACATTCTTTGAAGTTTGCTGTAAATCTTCCATAATGGCCTGCTGTTGGGGTGTTACTACTTCCGCATCTTCCTGTTGTTGCTCATATAAATCTTGATCTGTGCGTCCTAATAGTAGATTTTCAAGCTCAAGCAATAAAGGATTTTTCTTTGGTTGAAAATACATTGCATTTTTTCGATATGCATCTCCCGCTTCTTTACGCTGCAAGAACTTTTTTCGATTAAATGGTGATGATAATCTCTCTTGCTCCATTGAATTATATATTTTCATAGTTTTCACCTCATCCTTCTATGTTCATATGCTATTTTGTTACTAGATATGAACATTTTTTATCACTATATCTATTCCTTCGAAACAGCTTCTGTACTCTTATTATCGGAATTTTCATTATTAAATTCAAGCATAAATGACTACTAACCACCTAAAGGGGTAGAGATTAATATCATTTTTAGATATAAATACCTAATCCCAAAGAATATATGCCTCAGTCCTTTAGTACTTTCATTTCGATTTCAATAAAAATTACTACCATTCGCACGAAATAAATAGTGTTAATAAATAAAAAAAACAGCCTCTATATAAACCGGCTGCTTTCTTATTTTTTCGGTGTAATCAATAGGCACTTATAAGCTAAATAACCGAGCCATGCACCAATAGTATTTAAAATTAAATCATCAATATCCGCAGATCCTACTGTAAAAATAAATTGGATCGTTTCCACACTAAGGCTGGCAAAAAAGCCTAAGCAAAGTATAACGCCTGCTTTGCGGAATTTCTTCGATAGTAATGGCAGTAAAAAGCCCATAGGGGTGAAAATTAATAAATTACCAAGTAAGTTAATAATTATCGTATCCCAATTAAAATATTGAGAGTAGTTTATATAACGGAAAATCGTTTCAAAGGGGATAAAATTAGTAGTTAATCGCCAACTACTGTAATCAAACAGCCCTAAGTCACCGACGGAATAATCACCTTCCCATAACACAACGACTACATTAACTAAACGATCGATGACCAATTTATAAAAAGCCAAGCAAGAATAGATGCTAAATAACATCCAACCCACTATTTTTATTGGTAAATAATATGTATCAATAACATCTCGGTATGGTAATGGGAGCTTGGCATTACCTTGAACATCCGTTATGTTGTTTTTTGACATGCTAAACACCCGCTTCCCTTTATTCCTTCCCATATTTTAATATGCTCCTTAAGACCATGCAAGTAGCTGTTAACTATTTATCGACTAAAAAGACTGCCTCCTGACAGAGAGACAGCCTTCCCATAAGTATTTATACTGGATTTACCCCATGCTTACGTTGTGAGAAAAGTAAGTATTTTGACATGTAAAGCTCTAAACGATTTTCAAGCACCTTCCGTAAATCATTTGGCTCAATGACATCATCTATAATTAATTCTGATGCTAATCGATACACATCAATCTCTTCTTGGTACTCTTTTCGTTTTTCAGCTATAAAGCTTGCTTGCTCCTCTTTCGGAAGCTCGGCAATTTTATTTGCATAAACTGCATTGACTGCAGCTTCTGGACCCATTACTGCAATTTGAGCATTTGATAATGCGATACAGCAGTCTGGCTCAAAGGCAGGACCAGCCATAGCATATAAGCCAGCACCATATGCTTTACGAACAATAACCGTTAGCTTTGGAACAGTTGCTTCACTCATAGCAAAGATCATTTTTGCGCCATGACGGATAATACCAGCTTTCTCGACCTGTGTGCCGATCATAAAGCCTGGGACGTCCGCCAAGAATAGAAGCGGTATATTGAAAGCATCACAAAGAGAGATGAACTTGGCCGCTTTATCTGCAGAATCGTGGAATAATACGCCTCCCTTAACGCGCGGTTGATTCGCGATAATCCCTACTGATTGCCCCTTAATACGTGCAAGACCAGTAATTAATTCCGGTGCAAATAATTTCTTCACTTCACAAAACGAATCTTCATCAATAATACGTTCAATTAACTTATACATATCAAAAGGAACGTTTTGGTTTTGTGGTATCAATTCCTCAATCGATTTATCGAATGTAGCTGGTGGTTTAGGTGCCTCTACTTTGCTACGTTCTGCATAGTTATTAGGGAAATAGCCTAAATATTTACGAGCATAGGCAATGGCCTCTTGTTCTGTTTTGGCTAGCACATCTCCACAGCCGGAAACTGAACAGTGCATTTTTGCGCCACCCATTGTTTCTAAATCTACTTTCTCTCCAATAACCATTTCAGCCATACGAGGAGATCCTAAATACATAGATGCGTTCCCTTCAACCATGACAACGATATCACAAAATGCAGGGATGTAGGCACCGCCTGCCGCAGACGGTCCGAATAGTAGACAAATTTGTGGTACTTTACCTGATAACTTGACTTGGTTGTAGAAAATGCGACCTGCACCTCTTCTACCTGGGAACATTTCTAGCTGATCTGTAATACGTGCACCTGCTGAATCAACTAAATATAGTAATGGACAGTTAAGTTTTTCTGCAGTTTCTTGAATACGAATCATCTTTTCAACCGTACGTTTTCCCCATGACCCTGCTTTAATCGTTGAGTCATTCGCTAAAACACAAACGGTACGACCATGAATTTTACCAATCCCTGTGACAACACCATCAGCAGGTAAATCGCCTGCCAAACAGTTTGCATAAAGGCCATCCTCTGATTGAAGACCATCATCTAATAATAATTCAAGACGTTCACGTACAAATAGCTTCCCTTGCTGTGCATTTTTGTCATGATATTTTGGTAAACCACCAGAAAGAATTTTATCTTTCATTGTAGGTGGCGTGTTTTCTGTTGAAATATTGCTCATGTTTTATTCCTCCCTTTGCCAATGCGCCAAAAAATCAATGAGAATGCGCTTAGATTTCCGTCAGTGTGATTAATCTGATTGGATTCTCTTCTTTATTTTCCTGAATAATGTGGTGCTCGCTTCTCTTGGAAGGCTAGTAGTCCCTCTAATCGGTCCTCTGTAGGGATCAGTGCACTATATGCAAGTGATTCAATTTTTAAACCGGTAGCTAAATCTACCTCAACACCCTGATTCATAGCCACTTTAGCCTGTACTAACGATAATGGTGCATTTTTTGCCATTTCTAGAGCAAGCTGCTGTGCCCTTTCCATTACCTCATGTGTCTCATGAACATATTCAACGATGCCATAATTTTTAGCTTCCTCAGCATTTAAGCGACGCGCTGTATAAATTAATTCCTTTGCCTTCCCAAGACCAATTAGTCGCGGAAGTCGTTGCGTTCCTCCTGCCCCTGGAATAATGCCGAGAGAGGTTTCAGTGAGACCTAACTTAACATGTGCTGCTGCGACACGTAAATCGCAAGCTAAAGCTAATTCTAGACCGCCACCAAAGGCTACTCCATTTAGCACAGCAATGACAGGCTGAGCGAGTGTCTCCACTTTTGCCACTGTGGCACCAATCAACTGCACGATTTGCTTCACTTGTCGATCGGACATACCTTTACGTTCTTTTAAATCAGCACCAGCACAGAATGCTTTTTCTCCAGCACCTGTTAGTAAGACTACTCGCACTGTCGGATCTCCGTTGATTTGATCCAGCGTATCAGATAACTCTCGTAGTAACTGTACAGACATCGCGTTCGCAGCCTCTGGTCTTAAAAGGGTAATAAGTCCAATACTTCCCTCTAGTAATTCAAAGCGAACAAGTTGAGTCATAATGGATTCGCACTCCTTTCATTACGGACAATCGCCATTTGTTTTGAAGCTACAGCTTTGCCTAATTTCTGTTCAATAAAGAGTGCAGCCTCTACTATTTTTTGTCGATCTACACCAGTTTGAATGCCCATTTCATCAAATAAATATAATAAATCTTCGGTAGCTACATTACCTGAAGCCCCTTTAGCATATGGACAGCCCCCTAAACCACCAAGCGCACTATCAAATTTGGTTACACCCATCTCTAAAGATTTCATAATGTTAGCCAGCGCCGTGCCACGTGTATCATGAAAATGCATAGCAAAATTATTTGCGGAATATCTTTTTAATAGTTCCTCTAAAAGAAGCTCAACTTGAGTTGGTACACCCACGCCAATCGTGTCACCAAGTGAGATCTCTGTTACACCCATTTCCAATAATTTATCTGTAACACGCAGTACTTTATCAGGATGTATATATCCTTCATAGGGACAACCAAGAACTGTGGAGATATAGCCTCGAACCTTTTTCTTTGACGCCTTAGCTCCTAATACTACTTCCTCTAAAATAGGAAATGTTTCGTCTATGGTTTTGTTAATATTACTTTGGTTATGACTTTCACTAGCAGACATAAATATACTTACTTCATCTACTCCAGCCTGTAACGCCCTTTCTAGGCCACGCATATTAGGTACAAGTGCTGCATAAGTAATATCCTTGTTCCTTTTAATGGCTTGAAGAACCTCGACCGCATCCGCCAACTGTGGAATCCATTTCGGATGTACAAATGAAGTCACCTCGATGTAATTTAATCCAGTTTGGCTTAACAAATTCACTAATTGTATTTTATCTGCTGTTGTAATATGTGTTTTTTCATTTTGTAAACCATCACGGGGACCGACTTCTTTCATTACGACATGCTTAGGTAGCTGCATTAAGAGGCCTCCTCTTATTCAATTTCTAAAATATCATCATCAACGTTAATGAAATCTCCTTCATTGGCGATAATTTTTGTTACCACACCATCTTCTTCTGCTGCAATCGGAATTTCCATTTTCATTGATTCTAAAATAGCTACATCTTGACCTGCCGTTACTTTCTCACCTTCTGCTACGACGATTTTCCATACTGTACCTGCCATGCTTGCTTTTACTGTTGCCATAATCAGTCACTCCTACTTTTAAATTAATTATGCATTCGCCCTCTCTATGAAGCGCGAATGCTCTTCAATACTTACTTTGACTCTGCTAATTGTGGTAAATAAAATTGTTCGACAAATTTTGTAGTCGTATAGCCTTTTAAAAACTGTTCATGTGTAACAGTTTTTAGCAGCATCGGAATATTCGTTTGAATACCCTCCACTTTATATGCTTTCAGTGCTTGGATTAATCTTTCACAGGCAATGTCCCTTGTTTCTCCCCACACTACTAATTTACTGATCATTGGATCATAAAATGGTGTAACTGCTGAACCTGCCTCTACACCACACTCATGTCGAACTCCTTCGCCTGTTGGTAATTCTAGAGCTGTTATCGTACCAGGAGACGGGAAAAATGTAGAAGGGTTTTCAGCGTATATACGCACTTCAATCGCATGACCCTGTTTCGTAATACTTTCTTTTGTAAATGAAAGGGGTTGCTGTGCAGCGATTTTTAATTGCTCCTCTACTAAATCAAGTTTCGTAATTTCCTCTGTCACAGGATGCTCTACTTGTAATCTTGTATTCATTTCTAAGAAATAAAAGTTTTGATCCTCATCTACCAAATACTCGATCGTTCCAGCGTTGATATAGCCAATATGCTTCGCCGCTTTCACTGACGCTTCTAGCATCTTATCTCTTGTCTCCTGTGAAATGAATGGTGATGGTGCTTCTTCTACTACTTTTTGATTTCTTCGTTGGATCGAACATTCACGTTCAAATAACGGAACCACATTGCCTTGATGATCGGCAATAATTTGTACTTCAACATGGTGAGGGCTAGCAATAAATCTCTCCATGTACATCGTGCCATCACCGAAAAATGACTGTGCACGTTTTTGATTTCCCTCAAATGCTTTTGCTAGTTCCTCTGCATTTTCAACAAGTTGCATACCGATACCGCCACCGCCTGCCGATGCCTTTAACATAATTGGATAGCCTAAACGTTCAGCGATTTCAGTAGCTTCTTCTGCATCCTTTACAGGTGTCTCTACACCCTCTACAATGGGAACACCTGCAGCTTTCATTGTTTTACGTGCCTCTAATTTACTTCCCATTGATGCAATAACATCAGCACTTGGTCCAATAAAAATTAAACCTTCCTCTTCACAGCGCTTTGCAAACTCTGCATGTTCTGATAGTAGCCCATAGCCAGGATGAACAGCCTCGACGCCATTTTCTAGTGCAATTTCTAGAATACGTTCTATATTTAAATAGCTTTGTGCTACAGGTGGTTTCCCTACACAATACGCCTCATCTGCATCCTTCACATGTAAGCTTTCAGCATCTGCCTCAGAATAAATAGCAACCGTATGAATATTTAGGCGCCTGCATGTTCTGATAATACGTCTAGCAATCTCCCCACGATTTGCAATTAATACTTTATTGAACATATTTACTGCCCCTCCTTATCTGACGGTCATGACAAAATCTTCTCGTAATTTATATTTTTGAACCTTCCCTGAAGCAGTCATTGGATAATGATCGATAAAGAAAATATGTTTTGGGATTTTATGTCTAGAGATTTTATCCCGACAATATTCTCGAATCTCCTCTTCTGTTGCCTGCTCACCTTCTCTTAATATAATCCAAGCTGCCGCTTCCTCCCCATACACAGGATCAGGAACCCCAGCAACCTGAACATCTGATATCTTCGGATGTGTATAAAGAAACTCTTCCATTTCACGAGGATATAAATTTTCACCACCGCGAATAATCATATCTTTTAAACGACCCGTTACACGCACATAGCCCGCTTCATCCATCGTTGCCAAATCACCCGTATGCAGCCAGCCATCTTGATCAATGGCAAGATCGGTTTCTTCTTGGTTTTTATAGTAGCCTTTCATTACATGGTAGCCTCTTGTACATAGCTCGCCTTGTTCATTTGTAGGTGCTTCCTCGTTTGTCCCAGGAACTACAATTTTCGCCTCTAAGTTTGGTAAGGCACGGCCAACCGTCTCCACCTTTAATGCTAACGGGTCATCAGTTCTCGTTTGCGTAATAACTGGGGATGATTCTGTTTGACCATAGCAAATCGTAATATCTGTCATACCCATTTTCTCAATGACTGCTTTCATTACCTCTATCGGACAATTAGAGCCCGCCATGACTCCTGTCCGTAGAGTTGAAAGATTGAAAGACTCAAAATTCGGTAAATTAAGCTCACTAATGAACATCGTTGGTACGCCATGTAATGCTGTGCACTTTTCTTGCTGAACCGTCCTTAGCACCTCTTCAGGTGAAAATTCTTGTACTGGCACCATCGTTCCACCACTAGTTGTAATTGCTAATGTTCCGATAACACAGCCAAAACAATGGAAAAATGGAACAGGTATGCAGAGGCGATCCTCTGCTGTTAACCGCATACACTCTGCAATGTTGACCGCATTGTTCACTAAGTTAAAATGTGTAAGCATCACACCTTTAGGAAAACCTGTTGTACCAGACGTATATTGAATATTAATCACATCATCATAATGAAGAGATTGCTCTCTTTGTTCTAATTGTTCCTCGGTCACCTGATCAGCCGCTGCTACTACATCGGACCAATTTAATACACCGGGATACTTAGTCTCGCCGATTAAAATAACATTTTTTAATAAAGGTAGTCGCTTTGATTGCAAATTACCTGGTGCACAATGTTCAAGCTCCGGACATAACTCTTGAAGTGTATGGATAAAAGAATGGTCTCGATAATTTTCAATTAAAAATATCGTTTTGGCATCAGACTGCTTTAATAGATACTCCAATTCACTAGCTCGATAATTAGTGTTTACCGTAACGATTGGAGCTCCCATTTTCCCTGTACCAAATTGAAGCTGTACCCACTCAGGAACATTGGTCGTCCATACAGCAATATGGTCTCCTTTTTCAATTCCTAAAGCCATTAAGCCCCTTGCTACCAATCGCGCTTGACAATTTAGTTGCTCATAAGTCATTCGTAAATTTCTATCAGCATAGACCAAAGCCTCGTTCTGCGGGTACTTTTTAGATTGTTCATCTAGCAATTGACCAATTGTTTGATACACAAGTTCTGCCATGAAGATCCCCCTTGTTTATGCTATTAAACTTCTTTCAGCAATGAGATGAATGCGGATTTAAGCTACTTTTCAGCAGGTGTCTCGGTATCAGAAAGAAGTGCTCTATGCAGCACAAAGCTGCTCCCGGACACAATGTGTTGAAAATCATTAACAGCCAATTAAACGAGAAATAACAAGACGCTGAATTTCAGATGTTCCTTCACCAATTTCCATTAATTTAATATCACGTAAATGACGTTCTACATCGTATTCTTTCATATATCCAGAACCTCCATGAATTTGAATGGCTTGATTACATGTACGGAAGCCCATTTCAGAAGCAAATAATTTAGCCATTGCCGCTTCTTTACCAAATGGTTTCTTTTGATCTTTTAGCCATGCCGCTTTATGTACAAGCGTACGAGCAAGCTCTATTTCCATCGCCATATCTGCTAAT
Organism: Lysinibacillus sp. A1; assembly: GCF_000801965.1. Lineage (NCBI taxonomy): Bacteria > Bacillati > Bacillota > Bacilli > Caryophanales > Bacillaceae > Lysinibacillus > Lysinibacillus sp. A1. Next base: position 2,521 of record NZ_JSZM01000017.1, on the reverse strand, counting down.
TTAAATTGGATCGCCTGTAGCTTCGAAATAGGTGCACCAAATTGCTCGCGTTCTTTTGCGAACTTCAGTGCCTTCTCATAAGCGGCCTGTGCAATACCGACAGAAAGAGCTGCAATTGAAATACGACCGCCATCTAAAGTGTTTAAAAACTGGCTAAAGCCTCGCTTTTCATCGCCTAATAGATTGGATCGAGGAACGCGAACATTTTGTAAAACAATCTCACATGTATTAGAACCTCGGACACCCATTTTGTCATAGTTACAATTAATCGTTACACCTGGAGTATTCGTTGGCACAATAATAGAAGAAATAATCTTTTTGCCATCCTCGCGTTTACCCGTTACCGCAGTTACAATAATTTGTCGAGCGTATCCTGCATTGGTAATCCAGCATTTTTCTCCATTAATAACGTAATCATCTCCATCAATGACTGCCGTAGTGCGTGTACCGCCTGCATCTGAACCTGCATTAGGCTCTGTTAAACCGAATGATCCTAATGTCTCACCCTTTGCCAATGGAACAAGAAATTCCTGCTTTTGCTCCTCCGTACCAAAGTTGTAAATTGGCGAAGCTCCTAAGCTAACAGCAGCTGCATAACTTAAGCCTGTGCCCCCACATGCACGGCCAATTTCCTCTACAGCTAAAGCGTAGGACACCGTATCACCACCTGAGCCACCATATTCCTCAGGAAATGGGATACCCAACAAGCCTAGTTCTGCCATCTTTTTAAAGCTCTCTATTCTCATCGTCGATGTCTCATCAACCTCACGAGCATACGGTTTAATCTCTTTTTCAGCAAAATCACGTACCATGTCTCGAATCATCACTTGCTCTTTTGTTAATTCAAAATTCATTTCTAATCCCCCTAATGTCAAATTTGCCATAGTAGATTTAGCTCAAAGATAATTTACTTCAAGTAAATACCGACTAGTCGGTTTGTAAAAGCAAATAATAAAACCAGTGTTTTCTACTGGCTACCCCTTTATCATAAATTGCTTTGCTTCATCCATTGCTTGTTCTGTCACAATCGCACGCAATACCATGTCGGTAAAAACATCTGTAATTTGCTCCATTGTTAATGGCCCAGATTGCTTAAACCATTTATATGTCCAGTTAATCATCCCCACAATCGCCATCGTAACAATGGTACAAGGCAATTCTGTACGAAAAACCTTCGTTTCTTGGCCTTCTGCTATCACTTTTTGTAAGATGTCCCGATAATGATCTCGTTTTTTATGAATGATTTCACTATACTCCTCTGAGAGTGAACGACTTTCTTCATAAAAAATTGTAATATGTGCTTGATACATATCAAATACTTGTGTCAGCGTTTGTAGCATCGCACATAACCGTGGAATGGGCGTGTCGTATTTGTCATATGCATCCTGTGATTGTTGAATAACATACGAAATAAAGACATCATGAATTTCATACAGCAATTCATCTTTTGATTTAAAATTATGATAAAATCCACCCTTTGATGCCCCTATATATTCAACGATACGATCAACAGTTACATTGTGATAACCATCCTGCTGAAACAGCTCAACTGAAGCGTCTACAATTCTTTGCTTTAATGTTTTCTTTACCATAGGCCCTATCATCCTTCATCTAGCTCTATACTCCATCACTCCTTATAATCAGGAAAAACTTCTTTTATAAAAGCATTCTATTTTTTCCTAATTATAAAAATACTATGACAATATAAATATAGCATTCTCAAAATTTGGTGTCTAGCAACAAATAGATTTTTCCTTTTAATACGAGCATAAAAATAACATTAAACAGAATTTAAAGAATCACAAACACATACATACCTTATGTTATGCCACTCGTCTTCATGACATTTTTTAAATTTTGCTCTTCTCTTTACATCATTAAACCATTTTTCACTGCTGTTCAAGAAACCATTTATAATCTCAAATTAAATGGCAATACCCTTAACTTACTGTTTATTCTTAAATTATACGAAAGAAGAGATTTAAATTTGCAAAGATACACTGTAATTAACGAACACATTTTAATTACCCTAACCCTATCGTTTTAAAAAAAGGACAAGAAGTATTGTAAGGAAAAGAATACACTCAATTGGATTTTTTATAAATTCATTGTTACAAATCCAGAAGGATGGATTCAGAAGCAAATTTTAACTACCCGAAATAACCTTTACTAGTCTCCGCCTCCTTAATTGTGCTAAAAAGAATCTGAATGATAGGACCTTTACATAGAAAGAGTTTCCATGTTTGGGTGTTTCCTTACTAATAGTTCAAATAAAAAAACAGCCAGCACACAGCTGACTGTTTTTGTTGCCTAGCGACGTCCTACTCTCACAGGGGGAAGCCCCCAACTACCATCGGCGCTAAAGAGCTTAACTTCCGTGTTCGGTATGGGAACGGGTGTGACCTCTTTGCCATCATCACTAGACTATTTTCGGCTTTCAATACACGGCATAAAACTGTGTCTTGAAGCTCTTTTTATTGAAAGGATTGTTCTTTCAAAACTGGATAAACGGTTCATTGAA
>NZ_JSZM01000016.1:0-6381 GCF_000801965.1 Lysinibacillus sp. A1 | reverse complement strand
CTTGACGGGGTGCAGTTCAATTTTGTCTATGATCTGAAAGGTCTTATTGTTATACGAACTGATTATTCGACAACTGAATTTTCATCGCTAGCAGCACTATCAGTTCCAGTATTGTTGCTGCCACTTGATGTTAGGCTTGATGATTCTTCATTTCGGCCAAGATGGTTTTTAAATATTTCCTTTGTTTCTTCCACAGAATCCTGATTTAGCTGGTAATAATAAATACCAGTAGACATATCATCTGTACCTTCCAAATTTAAAGTGTCGATACGTGGAGCCCCTTTTGATAAGTATGACAAGAAGGACTTCATTTCAGTAAATGTCATATCTGTTTTCATATTATCACCAAGTGCTTTAATTACATCATCATACTTGGTGATGGAACCAACAGATGCTACTTTTTTAATAATAGCTGAAAGAATTTCCTGTTGACGTTTACCACGTTCGATATCGCTATCTTGTTTACGTGTTCTTGCAAGGGCTAGTGCCTCACTACCATTTAAATGCTGTAGTCCTGGCTGTAAGTTGATTGTAAACTTATCAAATTCGTCTAATTCGTGTAGGGCATACGGTACTTCTGCCTCAACACCGCCTAAAGCATCGACAACATCAATGAAGGCATTGAAGTTCATACGTACATAGTAGTCGATTGGGATATCGAATAATTGTTCTACTGTTTCAATAGTAGTAAGGGTTCCACCCATCGCGTGGGCATGAGTGATTTTATCTTTATAACCGACCTTAGGAATATAAACGTAAGAATCACGAGGGATACTTAACATTTTAATGGTATGTGTTTTATTATTTAACGTTGCTAAAATAAGCGCATCCGAACGTGAATGATCAGAACCTTGTCCACGATTATCACTATCATCGACTCCGACAAATAAAATAGAAACATTATCATGTACCGGTTCTACTTTTTCCTCACGGAGCTTAGAAACTTCCCGACCTTCTAATACTTCATGGGCTGAGTTTGCCGCATGCTCTACCTGTTTTGTAAGGTAAACACCATAAGCAGTAACACAAATCACTAAGCTAGCAACTAGGAGTAGTGTAACTTTTATAATTAAGGAAGCTTTAGAAGATCTCTTTTTGAACTTATTAATAGATCTTTTTTTCATATTGGATATATTCTCCTCTTATTATTGGGAATAATAATGCGATAAAGCTAAATTTTATTCAATTACTAAAGAAGTAAACGTGTGGTCCATAAAAATAGCCTAACAAAAAAATTATACTATGCATATTTAGTTTCGACAATTAAAACTATTTATTTGACAATAAATTCTATAAATTGAGCATCTTCGAATGTGATGGATGCTTGTCCATTCGTGATTTCTGTCATCCAGCTTCGGAACTGTTCCTCTTCTTCTTTTAGCACAGAGACGATGATTTCGACACCCTCTAAATAACGGATGTCCTCCAACGAATAGGACGAACCTCTTACTTCGTTTTCGACTTTTCCAAGCCATGTGTAATCAATGGCAACCTTCATGAAATGATGGAGCTTGCGTTCAACTACTTGCGCGGCAATAAGACCTTCTGTTGTTGCTTTTCCGTATGCACGTATAAGACCGCCACCGCCGAGTTTAATGCCTCCAAAATAGCGAGTCACAACGACGACCGTATCTTTTAGGCCTTGTTTTTTTAAGACCTCTAACATAGGGACGCCAGCCGTACCGCTAGGTTCCCCGTCATCATTCGCTTTTTGAACGTTATCATGTTCGCCGATTATATAGGCTGAGCAATTATGTGTTGCGTTGTGATGCATTTTTTTTATACGATCTATAAAAGAAATTGCATCCTCTTCCGTTTCTGCACGTTCTATATAAGTGAGAAAGCGGGATTTAGAAATAACAATTTCGCTTTCACCATATCCTTTTACTGTTAAATAGTTTTCTCTCATCCGTATCAATCTCCTTTTAACTAGAGTTCTATTCTATAATTTTCGTAAAGAAAAAGCATTAAATTTTAGCATGGTAATGCTATAATAGGTGTAGACTATGGAATATAAGAATTTGGTCTATTAAAATAGTAAGTAATCATAAGACATTAGACTGGGGAGTATAGTATGTTTTCAAATGATACCTTCGATTTAAAGTCGCTTGATGACATTTTTAATCGAATGTTAGATACAATCATGAGCTCGAAGGATGATATCTTTATTATAAGCGAACAAAGCCGTAGAAGCTTTGAAGATATGCAAAAAGAGCTAGAAATTGTTCGAAAACAAATATCAATTGTAATTGATGAAGGCGATGCATTGGAAAAAAGTACGCAGCTTGCTAAACAAAGACTTGTCTTAGTAAGTAAAGCTTTTGATAATTATACCGAAGAACAAGTTAGAGAAGCATATGAAACTGCACATGATTTTCAAGTAAAGCTCTCCGTTATTAGAACGCAAGAAAAACAGCTACGCGATAAAAGAGATGATCTAGAGAGAAGATTAAGAGGATTACTCGATACGATTGAACGTGCTGATCATATTGTCAATCAGGTAAATGTCGTTTTGAATTACTTAACTTCAGATTTAAAAAATGTTGGTTTAGCGCTTGAACAAGCAAAAATGAAGCAAGATTTTGGGATACGTATTATTGCAGCTCAAGAAGAGGAGCGTAAACGTTTGTCCAGAGAGATTCATGATGGACCTGCTCAAATGCTTGCAAATGTACTAATGCGCACTGATTTAATAGATAGAACGTATCGTGAAAAAGGCATAGAAAATGCATTAGCAGAAATTGCTGATTTAAAGAAAACGGTGCGAAACGCATTATCTGAGGTGCGACGTATTATTTATGATCTACGACCAATGGCACTTGATGATTTGGGAATTATTCCGACATTAAAGAAGTATTTATCAACAGTCACTGAATATAATCCAGGTGTCGACATTCATTTCCAATCGAGAAGTACAGAAAAACGTATACCTTCCAATTATGAAGTATCCATTTTCCGACTCGTGCAAGAGTGCGTAACAAATGCCATGAAGCATGGAAAATGTAAAGACATTTGGGTCAAGCTTGAATGGTTAAAAGATGCTGTTAATATCGTTGTTAAAGATGATGGTATAGGCTTTGACCAACAAGTAGTGAAAGACCATTCCTTTGGGATTTTAGGAATGAAAGAACGAATTGAAATTTTAAATGGTACAATTACTATTACTAGTGAAATCAACCGAGGTACAACGGTGTTATTTAAAATTCCGTTAGAAGTAAAGTAACTGTTGCAGAAATTTAGGGGGTAAAGACAAATGACAAAGATTATTATTGTAGACGATCACCAGCTATTCCGTGAAGGAGTAAAACGTATTTTAGATTTTGAAGATACGTTTGACGTAGTAGCAGAAGGTGATGATGGTACTGATGTGGTAACGTTATACGCTGAAAACGAACCAGATGTAGTACTGATGGATATTAACATGCCAGGCAAAAATGGCGTAGAAGCAACATCAGAGTTAATTAATGAATTTCCTGATGCGAAGGTCATTATGCTGTCCATCCATGATGATGAAACATATGTGACACATGCATTAAAATCAGGCGCTCTTGGCTATATGCTAAAAGAAATGGATGCAGATGAAATCGTGGAGGCTATTAAAGTTGTTGCAAACGGTGGATCTTACTTACATCCAAAAGTAACAAAAAATTTAGTGGCAGAGTTCAAGAGACTTTCAGAACACGAAAATAAAGGTAACTTCCACCAAACGGAAATTCGCCGTCCATTCCATTTACTAACAAAACGTGAATGTGAAGTATTACAGCTATTAACAGATGGTCAATCAAACCGTACAATTGGTGAGACACTGTTTATCTCTGAAAAAACAGTTAAAAACCATGTATCAAGCATCTTACAAAAAATGAATGTGAATGACCGTACACAAGCCGTTGTAACAGCCATTAAAAATGGTTGGGTTGAAGTACGATAATGATTAAAACTGTTTTTAAAAGCTACTTTGTATAGAAGTAGTTTTTAAAACAGTTTTTTATTGTTTTTTAGTAACTATTTGAATGGCCTATTAAAGATATTGGATCGCCTTTCACAAATTTGTAACATTGCTCTTTCGTCCTGTTAGTAGGTATTAAATATGGAAACAGTCAGATCATGCAACATTTTACTGCCGAATACGTCATAAGGAAGATGTAGCACCTAAATGTTGAAAAAGCACAACAAAATTCCTACGACAGCATTTATATGCTACAATATGCGCGGGAGGTTTTGTGATGTTAAAGAAAAGTTTTCTAGCAGTTTTAATTTTATTTGTATTCACTTTAACTGCATGTGGTAATAAAGAAGAGAAGATTAGTGATGACGATCGAGAAAAGGTAATAGAGGATGGTACCGTTGGCTTTGAGATGATGGGCGGTAATGTAGAAAAAGCAGAAAACGTACCAGCAGCAGATGAAAAAGCTATTTTAGCTTCTTTCGATGAATATATTGCAGCCCTAAATGCGGAGGAAATCGACCGCTATATGAAAACGATTTCGAAAAATCCAAAGGGTTTTAAATATGATGAAGAAAAAACATATGCAACAGAAGTGTTCGATCAATTTGATATAAAGCGTGATGTCGAAAATGTAACGATTGCCAAATACGAGTCAGAAGAAGCTCAAGTATTTGCCAACATGAAAATGCATTCTCTTCAACTCGAAACAAATGTCGAGCATGAAAGCGCAGGACGACAGGTAACGGTCTTTGTCAAAGAAGATGATGATTGGAAAGTAACAAGCGTCTTTTATATTGGCGATGACTCACAGTCAAGTACAGGCAATTAAGAGGAGCGATCTTCATTCAACATAGAATTGAGTGAAGATACGCCTACTATACATAGGAAATGAATGTGAAATGGAGACTAGTTAGCTACTAGCTCATTGTCGAATGACCAAAACGTAAAATATACGTTCGTCCTTCATCACATTCATTTCTTTTTGTTTTCATTCTAAATCTGTGAGAAACCCAACAACAATTGCACCAAGATGAAATAGATTGTAAACTATGAAACATAGGAGAGTGGACATAGATGAGGACGGCAATCGTAACAGATAGTACTGCATATAATACAGCTGAGGAACGTGCACGCTTAAACATCCATATGATACCTTTAAGTGTTAATATTTCAGGCCAATTATTTGCAGAAGAAGTAGATATCACAGCATCTGAATTTTATGATAAGGTGCGTGGTGCCAAAGAATTCCCCAAAACAACACAGCCTCCAATCGGAGAATTTGTCGCTCTTTTCGATGAGCTAGCAAAGGATTACGATGAGGTTATTTCTATCCATTTATCGAGTGGAATTAGTGGAACATACCAAGGTGCAGTGCAGGCAGGTGAAATGGTGGAAGGTATTGATGTGTATGCCTTTGACAGTGAAATATCCTGTGCTGTTCAAGGCTTTTACGTTTTAAGAGCAGCTGAAATGGCGAAAGAGGGCTATTCAGCCAAAGAAATACTTGCAGCATTGGCGGACATGCAGCAGTATATTCGTGCTTACTTCATTGTAGACGACTTAGCACATTTACAACGTGGTGGGCGTTTGTCTTCTGCTGCAGCCTTAATCGGTGGCCTTTTACAAGTGAAGCCTGTCCTTCATTTTGTGGACAAGGTAATTGTTCCTTTCGAAAAAATCCGAACACGTAAAAAAGCTTTAAAGCGTGCGGAGGAACTGCTAGCAGAGGATGCTAAAAAATATGATGCCATGGATGCTGTGGTCATTCACGGCAATTGCCCAGCAGAAGCGCAAGAATGGCTAGAACAATTAGCCGCAACGTACCCAAACGTCAACTTTAAATTAAGCTATTTTGGTCCTGTTATTGGTACTCATTTAGGAGAAGGATCCATGGGCTTAGGTTGGACCAAAAAATAAATGCAACCGATGAAAGTCTCTACGTAACAGTAGAGGCTTTTTTCTATGAAGGGAGAGATCATCTTGAGATATAAAGGTTGGCTGTTACCACCAGCGTTAAGAGATTTTCATGAGGGCCGTATTTGGTTAAAGCCTCATTCTCCATTTTCAACTATAGATACTGATCGAGCAATTAAGCAAAATTACTTCCGTATAATAGAAGGAATTGAATTGACGCCGGTCACCAAATGCAATCGTTGCCATAATATAGACCCATATTTATTCACGATATTCGATTGTTCAAAATGTCAGCAGCAATGTTTATATTGTCGACATTGTATTCGAATGGGCAGGGTGAGTAGCTGTACGCAGTTGATGATATGGACAGGCCCTCAAGTAATTAAAACGAGAAAGCATATATTAAAGTGGGCAGGGCAATTGACTAAGCTCCAACAACAGGCTGCAAGCGAGATGCTAGCAAGTGTACAAGCAAAACGCTCCCACCTTATTCATGCTGTATGAGTAGCATAGAATGAAGA